>NZ_DXLG01000055.1 GCF_019414865.1 Veillonella sp. | reverse complement strand
CTTTTGTATTTAGGCTATACTAATAAATGATTAAGTTATACTAATAGATATGTGAAAGTAAACGCCTATGCGGTTATCGATACCATTTATATATACATTTCTCCGCATAAAATATCGAGAAATTTATGTATAAAAATTAACGATATCCATTTTTAGTCCCACTTAGGGCTGAGGCTGATTAAGGAGTTATTATGAATCGCATTGTTGTTATTGGTAGTTGCAACATGGATATTGTAGTGCTCGCGGATAAACGTCCGGCGGCAGGCGAAACAATCATGGGCAACGAATTGCACATCGCACATGGCGGTAAAGGTGCAAACCAAGCGGTAGCTGCTGCTCGTCTCGGTGCAGAGGTTACTATGGTTGGTTGCATCGGCGAAGATGCATACGGCCAAATGATCTTAGATAATCTAAAAGAAAATTTCATCAATACAGATTACATCGTTACTGTACCAAATACTACGACGGGTACAGCCCACATTACATTGGCTGAAGGCGATAACAGCATCATCGTCATTGCAGGCGCCAATGCTAAGGTTGACAAAAACGTTGTAGATAACGCTTGGTCTGCTATCGAGCAAGCAGATCTCGTAATGGTGCAAAACGAAATTCCTATTCCAACCATCGAATACATCGTTCGTCGTTGTCACGAGGCGAATGTAAAAGTCCTCTTAAATCCAGCTCCAGCGGCGGACCTCAATCCTGAATGGTTAGAATTGGCAACCTATATTACGCCTAATGAGCATGAGCTATCTGCTCTCTACCCTAAGCAATCTACAAAGGAAACATTACTAGCGAACGAAAATAAAATCATCGTTACCCTCGGCAGCAAGGGCGTAGGTTATGCAGATAATGGCGAAATCCACACCGTATCTGGCTTTAAGGTTGAACCAGTCGATACTACTGGCGCAGGCGATACCTTCAACGGTGCCTTTGCAACGGCTATCGTTAATGGTAAAAGCTTAGCCGACGCATTGCACTACGGCAACGCGGCCGCAGCCCTCTCCATCCAACGCTTAGGAGCACAAGGTGGCATGCCTACAAAGGACGAGGTCACTGCATTCTTAGCAGAGAATTAAAATATTGAATAGGACTTTAAAACCTCTATTCAATACAAGTTATGCATTCTCATATAACGAATGTATCTGCTATCTATAAAAAAGAGATTTAATGGCCGAGGTGTTAAACCTCAACCATCAGAATATAAAAGGAGTTTACCATGCAACGACACGGCATTTTAAATAGTCATATCGCTAAGGTGCTTGCAGATCTTGGTCATACAGATACAATTTGTATCTCCGACTGTGGCTTACCAGTACCTGAAGGGGTTCAAAAAATCGACTTAGCTTTAGATTTCGGTGTACCAAGCTTTGAGCAAGTAGTATCCATCATCGCTAAGCATATGAAATCCGAAGCAGTTCATGTGGCAACAGAAATTAAAGAAAATAATCCTAAGGCTTATGACTTCTTGGAGTCTACCTTCCCATCCGATCAATACGAATGGATTGAAATAAGCCATGAAGCTTTCAAAGAAGCTACAAAACAATGCAAATGCATTATTCGAACTGGTGAAGCATCTCCGTATGCAAACATTATCTTGCGTGCCGATTGTATTTTCAGCGATCGTCCCTAGCATAATAGATTAACCAACTAGGATTGTAAGCATACATCAATAGATACTTTCACCAATCATATAGGAGTAGTTATGGAAATTGTTATGTCAGGCATTGCAAAGGCATTTGGTACGAACCAAGTACTGCGCGATGTAAGTATTACCCTCAAGGAGGGCGAGGTTCACGCCTTGATGGGCGAAAACGGGGCCGGCAAGTCCACCCTCATGAATATCCTTACGGGCATTCACAAGGCAGACGCTGGTACAATTACCATCGACGGCGTAGAGCGCACCTTCCCGAACCCGAGAGAGGCCGAGCTAAACGGTGTGGCTTTTATCCACCAAGAGCTCAACATTTGGCCAAATCTAACATTGTTAGAAAATCTATATCTAATGAGACCAAAGCGCAATAAATTTGGTATGCTCGATAAAAAAGCGATGCTCGCTGAGGCAGAAAATACATGTCGCGAGCTAGGCATCGAATTGCCACTCACAACTGAGGCAGGCCTTTGCTCCGTTGGTCACCAACAGATGACGGAAATCCTTCGCATCTTGATGTTAGATGCCAAGGTTGTCATCATGGACGAACCAACAGCGGCCCTTACAGAGCGTGAAACGGCGACATTGTTTAACATGATGCGCAAAATGAAAGCCCGCGGCGTTGCTATCGTATATATATCTCACCGTATGGAAGAGGTATTTAGCGAATGCGATACGATCACAGTTATGCGCGATGGTCACACCATCATTACAAAACCAACTGCTGAGATTTCTGTAGACGAAGTGGTACGCCACATGGTAGGCCGTTCTATCGACGAGTTCTACCCTGCTCGCACCACAACTCCTGGCGAGGTTGTGATGAGCGTAGATAACCTCAAACCAGAAGGTTTCGACAACGACATTTCCTTCTCCTTGCGCAAAGGCGAAATCCTCGGCGTAGCAGGCCTTATGGGTGCTGGCCGTACAGAAATTATGCGCGCTATCTTTGGTGTAGATAAACACAATGGCGGTACCGTAACAGTTAACGGCTCCGTTCTGAACTGTAAAAAACCAGAAGATGCCATCAAAGCTGGCATTGCTTTCATCACAGAAAACAGAAAGAGCGAAGGCTTGATCCTCGATTTCTCCATCGGTTCCAATATTACATTGCCGAACCTTGGCGAAATTTGCCCATCTCATATATTGGATAAGGGCAAACTCAATTCCTTTGCTGACGAATTGTCTAAAAAACTAGGCGTTAAAACACAATCTATTCACGAACCTGCATCGTCCCTATCCGGTGGTAACCAGCAAAAGGTGGTTATCGCGAAATGGGTTGGTAAAAAACCATCCATTATCATCATGGACGAACCGACACGCGGTATCGACATAGGTGCGAAACGTGATATTTATGATTTAATGAACGAATTAACGAACGACGGTGTGTCCATTATCATGGTGTCCTCTGAGTTACCTGAAGTGCTGGGCATGAGCGACCGCGTTATGGTCATTCATGAAGGTCGCGTAGCAGGTATCTTGGACCGCAGCGATGCAACACCAGAATCGATTATGACATTAGCCACAGGAGGACAATAATGGACAGCAAAGCTCTACAATATGTAAAAAAATTAGGCCCTCTCATCGGCCTCATCCTATTATTTATCATTATCTCTGTCATGAACGACAGTTTCCTTGAATTCTCTAACTTGCGTAACTTGTTGCGCCAAGTATCCATCAATGCAATCATCGCCTTTGGTATGACGTTCGTCATCTTAACGGGCGGTATCGACTTATCCGTTGGTTCCATCCTTGCCCTCTCCAGTGCAGTGATGGCCAACCTCATCGTAACTGGTACTGACCCTGTATTGGCTATCGTATTAGCCGCAGGTGCGGGCCTTGTATTGGGCGGTATTAACGGTCTCGTTATCACCTATGGCCGCGTAGCTCCATTTATTGCGACCTTGGCGACCATGACCATCTACCGTGGTGCGACACTAGTATTCACAGACGGTAACCCAATCTCCGGCCTTACCCAAGACCCTCTATTCCACGGCTTTGGCCAAGGAGATATTGCAGGCCTTCCAGTGCCAGCTATCACAATGTTCCTTGCTTTCATCATCCTCTGGTTCGTATTGAGCCGCACAGCCTTAGGCCGTAAAACATACGCCGTAGGTGGTAGTGAAAAGGTAAGTTACATTGCTGGTATCAAGATTGACCGCGTTAAAATCTTCGTGTATGCCTTAACTGGTATGCTCTGTGGTATCGCTGGTGCAATTATCACATCTCGTCTTAACTCTGCACAACCTACAGCAGGTGCAGGCTACGAACTTGACGCTATCGCGGCCGTAGTTCTTGGCGGCACAAGCCTTGCTGGTGGTCGTGGTCATATCGTTGGCACATTAATTGGTGCCCTAATTATCGGTACCCTCAACAACGGGTTAAATATTCTCGACGTTTCCAGTTTCTATCAACAAGTTGTAAAAGGTATTGTTATTTTACTGGCTGTTCTTGCAGACCGTAAGAAAGCCTAGGAGGTTCCTATGAAAAAACTATTGTTACTGTTGGCGATGGCCGTTATGGTTATCGGTCTTGTAGCAGGCTGTGGTAAAAGCGCTGATAACGGCGGCGACAAAAAATCCGGCACAATCGGCTTCTCTGTTTCCACATTGAACAACCCATTCTTCGTAACTATGAAAGAAGGCGTTGAGGCTCAAGCTAAAGCGCTTGGTCTTAAAGTTAAAATCGTTGATGCTCAAAACGACCCAGCTAAACAAGCAAACGATATTTCCGACTTACTTGAAAGTGGCGTTTCTGTATTGATTATCAACCCTGTAGACTCTGCAGCTATCTCTACTTCCGTAGAAGCAGCAAATGCTAAAAACATTCCTGTAATCACTGTTGACCGCTCTGCTGACAAAGGCAAAGTAGTAGCTCACATCGCTTCCGATAACGTAAAAGGTGGCGAAATGGCTGCACAACTTATCGTTGATAAAGTAGGCAAAGCTGCAAAAGTAGCTGAAATCGAAGGTATCCCTGGTGCTTCCGCAACACGTGAACGTGGCCAAGGTTTCCACAACGTAGCTGACAAAGACTTAACAGTAGTAGCAAAACAAAGTGCTGACTTCGACCGTACAAAAGGTTTGAACGTAGCAACAAACATTTTGCAAGCTAACCCTGACGTACAAGCTATCTTTGCTCATAACGACGAAATGGCATTGGGCGCTATCCAAGCAGCTAAATCCGCAGGCAAAACAATCTTCATCGTAGGCTTTGACGGTACTGCTGATGCAGACAAAGCTGTTAAAGACGGCACATTGGCTGCAACAATTGCTCAACAACCAGACCAAATGGGTAAAATCGCTATCGATACAGCTCAAAAAGTTATCAAAGGCGAAGCTGTAGAAGCTAAAATCCCTGTAGATCTTAAAGTTGTTACAAAATAATTGTAAATAGAAACTGGGTACAGAAAACCCCGACATCAAATTGATGTCGGGGTCTTTATTATATGTATTTTAGTTAATCCTATATAACGTTTATCAACCAAAATATATACTCTTATAGTGTTTTCTTAAAGAAAGTGATGTTATGAAAACAACATATATTAAAACATGAAGTTTACATCTGTACGCCAGTAATCGCCTAATTTATTACCGTCCATATCTTTATTACCGAAGCCGTAGTAAGCACCGATAGATACGTTTTGGAATGGTACATAGTTTACATTAGCTACAAAGCCTTTGAAACCATTGCGTACATGAGCTACGCCCTTATTATCTACATAATGTTGATTGTAGAAGCTATACGCAGGCGCAAAGGCACTACTGAAGATTGGGGAGTTCCCTTCTTGGTAGTAGTATTGACCGCGTACGCTATAAGTATGAGCTTTCTTAATGTCATAGTTACCATAGCCAAGACTAGCCATCCAAGCATGAGAGTCGGAAACGCCTGGAGCTGTAAGCCATTCGCCGAATACATTCCAACGGTTAAAGTTCATATTTGTATTGAGGCCCCAAATATTTTTGTATGGAGAATCAATAAAGGATTTAACTTGTTTGCCTGTCAACGCATCCACATCTTGGCCTTGATACAATTTACCATCATGGAAACGACCATACATACCACCAAGGGTAACATGTTTATTAAGTTTACCCTTAACTTCAACCATAGCTGCAGTAACTGTATTTTCTCTAGTTTGGTAAGTAGGAGCACCGCCCAACCAGTAACCATAACTAGCAGATACATCGAGCTTGCCATGTTTGTACATGAGGCGAGCACCATCAACGAGATCATCATACATAAGGCCTAGGCCTGGTGTATAGAGTTGACGACCTACGCGCAAGGTTGTGTCTTTACCGAAATGATGATCTACATAGGCAAGATTAATTTTACCTTGTGTAGCATTGCTATTGCCGAATTCGCTAGAACCTTGAATACGTACGACTGCATCAGTTTTATCGTTAACCTTAGCATTAAAAATCACACGGGCACGATAATCAAAGGAGGAATGTTTACCATACGCATAGGTATCATTTTTCAACTCGCTGCCGCGGTAACGCAAACGGTAGTTACCAGTCACCTTTACATTCCCTACTTGATTTTCTAATTTGGCTACTCGCACACCTAATGTGTTGAGTTCATTTCCAAATTCATCGGCCAAACGATTAATCATCGCTTGTTGTTCCGCATTGGCTTTATCTTGGTTAGCCATCGCCTTAGCTACCATTTGAGCCATTTCGTATCGCGTAATAGGATTGTTCCCTTTGAAAGTTCCATCAGGGTACCCATTAATAATCCCTGCATTCGCTAATTGCTCAACAGATTGGTACGCCCAACTAGAAGCATCTACATCGGAAAATGGATTGGCTGCATACACACTTACAGAACCTAATACCATACAGGAAACTAAACTTGCTACCAACTTTTTATTCATTAAAAAGACCTTCTCTCATATAGATATCACACAATATCTCATATATTAAATTTATTTTATGTACTCAAGTACATACCGAAATAACATAGTACTCAAGAACTAAATCTTACATTATATAGTGATTGAAAGCTAAATCTATCACTACACACTCCCCAGAAGTAAACACTAGTACTTCTGAGATTTTTATTCGTGAGGTGTTGTATAGTTAATATCTTGTGCCTTGTAGCTTTCACCATGAGCTAATACGTGAACGATGGTTTCTAATGTGGCACGTACAGTTTGAACAGCCATGCTTGGTTGATTTGGTTTATCCACTACTTGGGATGGCAAGTACGGAATATGCATGAAGCCCGCTTTGATGTTGCCCTTTTGCGCTGCATAATGACATACACCATACATCAAGTGATTACATACGAAGGTACCCGCTGTATTAGAAACCTTAGCTGGAATACCATTTTGATGCAATGCGTTAACGATGTTTTTAATAGGCAATGTCGCAAAGTATGCACTAGGGCCATCGGCTACAACAGGTTCATCTTCCGGTTGGTTGCCCCCATTATCTGGGATGCGGAAATCATCACAGTTAATAGCAACGCGTTCTACTGTAATATCTGGGCGACCGCCTGCTTGACCTACACATAGAATGAAATCTGGTTGGCACTCTTCAGCCGCAGCTTTCACAGTATCAACAGATTTGTAACGCACAGTAGGAACCATTTGAGTCACTACCTTATAATCACCATCGGTATAACCATCCATTGTTTTTACCGCTTCCCAAGCTGGGTTAATAGGTTCACCGCCAAATGGATCAAAACCGGTAATCAAAATTGTTTTCATCACACTACCTCATAACGATATATCTTATGGTGCATTAGAATAATCAAACATGACACGTAATCTTAAAAGGATTTATCATATTGTTTCATAAGAATATCATACTTTCATAGAAAAGGGTTAAATAAAGTAATACATCAATAAGATATTTAATACGAGCATAATCAATGCAATTGGAAGTTGGGCTTTAATAACGCCGTATTGGTCGCGCATTTCAAGGAGCGCTACCGGTACGATATTAAAGTTTGCCGCCATAGGTGTCATCAAAGTACCGCAATAGCCAGCAAGCATTGCGATAGCACCAATAGCAGCTGGGTTTGCACCATGAGCTACAACGAGCATTGGAACCCCGATAGCACTTGTAATCATCGCAAAGGCTGCAAAGGCGTTACCCATGATCATTGTGAAGATGACCATACCGATGCAGTAAGCTACAACTACGAGGAATACATTATCGGCAGGCACCACACTAGCTACAGCACTGGAGATAATTTTACCAACGCCAGCCAAATTAAATAGATAGCCTAGGGCCGCTAATAATTGGGACAAAATAGCAGTCCAACCGATAGCATCGATGAGACGACGACCTTCATGGAACCCTTGGTTAAATGAACCCTTAGTGATGTAAAGAGCAGCACCCATAGCAATGATGGCTGCAATACCAAGGCCTACAAGAGCGCCTAATTTAGTAAAGAAGCCAATGATAAATGTGATGATACCAACAAGTAAAGCCGGTACGAAAATAACATTACCAATACGAACTGCTTCGCCTTTTTTGAATTCAATAGGAGATTCAAAGTAATGACCTTTGCCAAGTTGTTTCACCAAGACGATAACCGCCATAGCAATTACGAGCCAACCATTAATTTCCTTGGAGAGATAAGACCCAAAGATAAAGGATACGCTGTACAATAACCAGAATAGGCCTGTACCAATGCGATATTTATGTTCTTTATCTAAAAATGATTGAATAGCAAAGATAAATAGAATAATCCCTACGAGAAGATATACATAATCTAAGGGCTGCATTTTATAGAGTAGTTCTAACATATTATTTGCCCCCTTTCGCTAATTCTTCTGGTGTAACAAGGATATTAAATTCATTAGGTACTAATTTACCAGCTTTCATATCTGCTTCGTCACGAGCTACATAGGCTTGAATTGTTTTGTCGAAGATAATAAAGCGAATGAAGTTAACGATATATGCACAAACAGCAGTTGGCAATCCGTACAATACCATATCTGTTAATTCAACAGAATAGCCTAATTGTTCCATAACGCCTTTGATGAGTAATAAACCACCAGCAGCAAGGAATAAGTTTTGACCGAAGAAGTTACCTGTATTATCAGCAGAAGCAGCTATACCGCGCACCTTATCTAGAGTTCGTTGAGATACTGGACGACCTTGCGCTACAGCAGCTTCACTCATAGGCGCGATCAATGGACGAACCATAGCAACCATACCGGACATGTTAATACCAAAAGCTACTGTTACTTGGCGTACAAATAAGTAAATCATAAAGATACGACCAGCAGTAGCTGCGTTAATCTTACCGATTAAAATTTCTGCCCGTTCACGCAAGCCGTGACGTTCCATAAGACCAATAACAGGTAAAATCAAAATAAATAATGACATATAACGATTTTTAACGAAAGCCTCACCAATGGCACCAACGATATCGTTGATACTGAGACCACCTGCAAGGCCCGTTACAAAACCTGCGGCTACGACAACTAACAAGGCATTAAAGCGCAGCATCAGACCGATGACCATCACTAAAATACCAGATAAGACTAACATAGTCTCACATCCTTTCAAAAAAACATCCATGACCCTAACCTATAGTCCACAGACATACTACATATGTTTACATTATATACCCAAATATATATTTTTTGCATAAATAAATAAATAAACCTTATACATCAATTACATTTGATTCTGTTATTATGTCGCATTATAAAGACATTCTAAATCAAAGGTAAGTAGTGTATAAGGTTTGCTTTCTATAATAAATCTTTTTTGAAAAGTATCGTAGTATGTTGTTTACCTCTAAAATGAACTTTGTCATAAGCCTTAAAGCCAAAGGATTCATACATTTTAGGCAACCACGGATGTTCTTTTGCAGTACCCAATGTAACAGCTGGTGTTTTAAATTGGTTAATCAATAATTCTTCAGCATAACCCAATGTTTCCCGAGCATATCCTTTACCTTTGAACTCAGGCGCTGTTACAAAGTGAGCGATGTGTGGAAATTTATCTGGTGTAGAATATTTCACCCATGGCATACAGAATGTAATAGAACTTACAAGTTGTCTATCAATATACAATCCATATACAGGATAAGTTTCGATCCACGCCTTAGATTCTTCCTCTGTAAAATCGATAGCATCGAATGTAATTGGATAGTCTTTTATGGCTGCATAGCCGTCAATTAACACCTTATGATATTCCGCTGTATCTGCTACAGTTAATTGTCTAAATTCTTTCATGGTCTTTCCCTCATATCTATATTTTTATTCATAAACTATGTATATTTATTACTTATGAACGTTATTATACACCTATATGT
>NZ_DXLG01000054.1 GCF_019414865.1 Veillonella sp. | reverse complement strand
GATCGATATGACTTAGTGAGCTTCATAGCTTCCAATACTTGACTATCAACATTGGCAATTACGAGACCAATTGTATCGCCTGTTGTAGTGCTACCTACGTGTTCAGTAATCATAGAAGTTTGTAGTTGACTTACAGTAGGTGAACTTACAGGTGACGAAGCATATGATGTATTACTAGTCGCGCCTGTAGTTTTGCTTAAATCAGCACTATCGATACGCATCAATACGCGCTTTAAAATCTCATCTACCATACTATTAGTATCGGCCATAATTATTCACCCTTTGTTGGTAAAATACCTTCTACATCTTTATGTGGTCTTGGAATTACATGAGTAGAGATAACAATGCCTACCCGTTCTGCAGCAGCTGCACCTGCGTCTACAGCAGCTTTTACAGCACCTACATCACCACGAACCATAACAGTAACGAGACCAGAACCAATTTTTTCATTGCCTACGAGTTCCACATTAGCTGCTTTAAGCATTGCATCAGCTGCTTCAATAGCGCCTACTAGGCCCTTAGTTTCCACCATACCTAATGCTTCTTGTGTCATCTGTTTTCTCTCCTTTTACAAAACATAGTACAAAGATTACAAATTTATTTTTCTAATAGTTCCACCATGGTACCTATATTCATAAAGGCAAAGTGTGCTGTTTTAAGTAGTTGTACCATGAGTACCGCCCCAGTACCTTCACCTAACGCCATTTGTCCATGGATTGGAACTTCGTCAAGACGAATATTTGCATAGGCTAATGCTGCGGCCATCCCTACCTCACGAGAATAATGAGATGGAATACCGTATAATGGAGCCTCTCCATTCATTTGAGTAGCACAGGCCATTGCAACAGCTGTAATATAACCATCGATAACAAATGGGATATGTAAGTCTGTACAAGCTACCATAGCACCTGTAATAGCGGCTAAATCAAAGCCACCTACGCGGCTAATTACCTCTTTAGGACTATTTAAGTGCCCCTTATGATGAGATAGTGCAGTGCGAACAAATTCTCGTTTCTGATTCATATACGCCTCTTCATCAGGACCAGATCCTGGACCTACGGTTATCCGTGAGTCTAGTTTTGTAAGTCCACTCAAGACAGCTGCTGAGGTAGTCGTATTACCAACACCCATTTCTCCGAAGGAAAATAGATTAATGCCCGATTCTGCATAATACACAACACGGTTATATCCCGCTTGGTATGCTAGGTCGAATTCTTCATCGCTCATAGCAGCACCATGTAATATGTTTTTTGTGCCTTGAGCAACCTTTCGATTTACTCCAATACCTTGTGGGCACGCAATGCCTACATCTACCACTTCGTAAGGGATATGGTTGAAGATACAGTAATTAGCAACTGCGCTTTTACCATCAATCATATTCTGAGATTGTTTACGGGTAATCTCATAGTTATAACCAATTAGGCCATCTACGGAGATACCATTATCTGCAGAAAAGATAATATGCTGAGCATGAATCTCAGGTGCCATATCCTGCCAAGCAAGACACATTTTTTTGAAATATCGTTCCCATAGACCCAAGCTTTTTGGAATGATCGCCTTATTTAAAATAAATTGATTAAGTTGTTCTTCAAAACCTCTGTCCATGGAAAAACCTTCTTTCAACTAACCATATATGTAGTTACATAAATGTTCTAATGACTCTTCGTCGTGAACGGATATTTCAAAAATCTTAGTGGCTCCTGCTAATTTGAGATTGCGCCTAGGCACCTCAACATCTTTGCCTGTATCCACCTTTGACACAACACCTATAACCTCGCGATTTAAAGAGTTTCCAAAGCTTGGTGGGAATATGGTTGTTTCATCACCTGCTGGAATCATGAAAATCACTAAGTCCGCATCATAGGCGTGCAAGATAATGCCTCGATAGTAATTAGGATTCTCCATATATTCTCCAGGGGTATCGATGAAGTTTCCCACTCTCGTTATGGCTTGTGTCTTATGATACGTAGCCGAGCCATGAGTAATCGTATCTGCTAATGTAGTTTTACCACAACCGCTACGACCTACTAGAAGGATGCGTTTTTCTTTCTTTTCGGTACTCATAATTACCCTTTCATTAGGATCTTGTTAAATCCGTTGGGAAGAATCCTAATATGCGTTGCAGTCCTTCAATTACGCTACGCAAAGCAGATTCAACAGCAGATACATCACCAGTTATGAGAAGTGCCCCCGAAAATCTATCGATGAAACCGATTTCGATATCACCAGATTTACTTGCAATATCGGCTGCAATAATGGTCCCTTCGCCAGGTGTTATGGTAAGAATCCCAATGGCATTGCGCCCTTTTTCCTCAAGCCCCATTTTTCTAAATAGATCTGGCTTAGGATTAGCAATAACATGAGCTATCGTAACCTGCTTTCCGGGTACAAATTCTTGTATGATGCGCTGTTTTGCATCAATTACCTCTTGAAAGGCCATATAATCTCCTCCTACTTCAAAATGTATTCTTTAAACTATATTGGCATACCATAGTTTGTCATCATTTTATATACTCTAGCTATAGTTAAGGTGCCACTAATTGAAAGAATAATACGGCTAAACCTGCCCCAATCAATGGTCCAATAAATGGTACCCATGCATATTGCCAATTCGCAGTTCCCTTATTAGGAATTGGTAATAAGAAGTATGCTAACCGTGGACCAAAGTCACGGGCTGGATTTAACGCATATCCAGTAGTTGCACCAAAGGACATACCAATGGATGCTACCAAAATACCGATGACCATAGGTGCCAAACCATCGGCCATTTTGCCTAAGCAGAGAATCGCTAACATAAACATAAATGTTGCTATAATTTCAGATATCAAATTGAAAGGTTTATTATCGATTGCTGGACCTGTTGCAAAAATCCCTACGCAGTTCCCTTCATCAGGACCTGTTACTTTAAAATGTGGATAATAGAACAGTGCAGCAATGGCAGCACCTGTAAAACCACCTGCAATTTGCGCTATGGACATTGGAATAACTTGATCCCAAGGGAATATACCAGCTACAGCAAGGGCAAAGGTAACTGCTGGATTCAAATGACCAGGGCCACCAAGTGTAATACCTACGTATACACCAAAGGAAACGGCAAAGGCCCATCCAAAGATAATGTGTAACCAATTAGTACCAAAAATACTAACGATGGTTTTCTTTAATAAAATTGATGCATTTGTACTGTTACCAAATGCAATTAGAACGGCAGTACCAACAAACTCACTAATATACATTTGCGTTACGTCCATTGTTTTCACCTCATAAATCTACAAAGATTGTAATGCGTGAGATGCAATGTCCATATCCTGTGCCACAGTACCACCACTAATGCCGAGTCCACCAATCATTTTTCCATTAATCATGATTGGATATCCGCCACCAAAGGTGCAAATTTTACGGTTTACCATGGATTCTATGTTGAATAGATTGCCATCAGGCTGTGCGCTTGGATGTATTTCATGAGTTGCTGATTTAAGCGCTACTGCGGTGTACGCCTTTGCCTGTGCGATGTCGTTACTGATGAGCAATGCATCTGACATACGTTGGAAATACATTAATATACCGTTTGCATCTACTATAGATACAACGATAGGTACGCCTATGGACTGAGCGTAGTCCATTGCCGCTTGTGAAAGCTTCGTCATAATATGCTCTAACTCTGATCCAGTTGTCATATCAATAACTCCACTTTCAGCAGTATGCTCTATATTACTTACGCATTGATTGCTTTCTGTCAGTATTTCCTCACGACTAGTTGCTACACGTTCTGAAACGCGTTCTACAATTGTTTCTACAAATTGTATATAGTCTTCCATGCGAGCCATGATATATAGAGCATCAGATAGTCGATTAATAAATTTACGAACCTCATCGCGAATAGGTTCTACAGAACCTAAACTTATAAGCAATCGTTCACCACGACGACAAATAGTACGCGCCACGTGTAGCTCTGCAGCAGATAGATAATTTCCGCTTAATATAAAGCTATGTTGCTGTGGCAATCGCTTTGTATAGTCATCAATCATGTGTTCCAATTCGCTTATATCTTGTTGTGAAATTAGATTACTACTTTCACTAAGATTTTCCACATGAGGCGTTGCTACCTCCGCACATAAGCGGAATAGCTGATGTTGTAATGTGTGAAGCACATGTTTATTGTCTGGTGAGACGACTAATTTCTCACATACACTAACCTGTGCATTTAATTCATCAAAGGTTCCATATGTGTCCACACGAAGTGAATTTTTTGGTACTCTAGTGCCATCAAAGAGGGCTGTTGTACCTGTATCACCGGTTTTCGTATAAATAGCCATATGCACCACCTCTAAAGTTAGTTAGATTTAAAAAGCTACTTCCAATCGTTCATCAGAAACGAAAGGATTACCTTTTACAAGGCGGGCTGCATTGACACCTAAGGTGCGTAAGCTATCTGGATATTGAGCATAGCCCGTAAGTCGATAAATAAATTGATGAGCCGGTATATTTTTATAGGTTAACACAATCGTCTCATCATCAACGCCTATCCCAACAGATAAAGCCGAATTACGAGATGCTAGGTCAGCCAATGTCGTATGCGTACCACTATGGAACTCAATGACAACAGGTAGACCTTCCTCTTCAATGCCATATAGAACGGGTTTTAGTATATCCGCACTGATATGCTGTGTGGCATAGAGCAATATGGTTGGCTTACTGACGATACTTTGATCCATCATAGGCCTCCCTTCTGTGCATAAGATAATACCAATCCTGTTGCTACCGCATTTCGTGCCCCTTCAACGCCTCGAATATTGCCTCGCCCCGCTACTAATGCATATTGTGAAAGTGCATCGGTTACGAGTTGAGGAATTTCAAAGTCTAATGCAGAACCACCTACGATAACTACGAATGGTATATCTCGCACATTATGAGTAGGACTAACAGATGCCAAAGCGCGGAGTGAGTTTGTGACAAATACCCGTTTCTTTGCAGTTTGACGAACACGCTTAATCTTTTCTAGAGGGATATCTCGCTCTACAGGAACGAGCCCATCTGGCGTTACGATAACAACGCGTCCAAACAATGCTGCCGAAAGTGGTTCATTAAAGAACTGCACCGTTCCATCTTCGTGACGAATGTGATATACACTGAGTACTTGAGCCAATGGATCTCGTTTGATGGCTTCTGCAATATGCATATCCTCTAAACCAAGTTCAGAATTAATGAGCATAGTTACCATATTTCCTGCTCCTGCAAGATGAATGGCTTTAATTTTTCCTTCTTGGTTAATGATGGATGCATCAGTTGAGCCTGCCCCTAGATCGAGTATGGCCATTGGTTTTGCTGTCCCCGGTGTAGTCAAAGCCCCTAAGATAGCTGATTCAGCCTCTTCACCACCGATTTCAACTGGTACGCCTAACTCTTTTTCTACCTGCTTTGCAATGATTTCCATTTGTAGATGATCTGACTTAACCATGGAGGCAATGCCTACGGCTTGTTCCATAGAGAACTCACCTGCAAGGCCACCCTTTACATTGATAGGGACAGCTACATCTACGGCTAGCAAGTCTTGGATGAATACATCTTGCGGGGATTTATTTGTCAATTGAGCCATTGTAAGGCGAACCTTTTCAAGCATGCCACCTACGTTCGTACCTGCTTCACCACTGATATCATCGATAGGATGAACAGATTCGAGGGTTTCCATAATTCTCTCTGCCCCAGCAGATACATCGACGGATACAGTTCGATCATTCCCCATAACAATGATGGATCCTGCCGGTATTACCCGCTCCTTAACGTCCCCTGCCGGTGTTTTGATGACTACAGCTGAGCGATTTCCGATAAGAGCTCTAGCGATAGGTACAATATTCTTTGTTTCCTCTGGTGAAAGCTCAAATACAGTGGCAATCCCATAAGGATTTGATAATTGTGATACCACTTGCCCCGGTTCTACAACCTCTACGGCAGAAAGCATGCCCATTGGGATTTTATCGATATACGCAACCTCATCTACGATAGGAATTTTATGATCCAATCGATTGTTAACGAGTACGCCGTCATCGGCTTGAAGGATAGCAGCTCGAATATCATAACCTCGTTTGCAATATGCATTAATCAGCTGTGCTATCAATTCAAAATCGATAATCTTTGGAGCTACCACGATGTATGGCTGACCTTGTGGCTTATCAATTAGTTGCTCAATGGGAACGGTATACCCTACACCAAGACCTAAGCCACCTGGTGTTTTAGGGTTGTGCCCTATCATCGTAGATTCCGTAATTATGGTTTCTGTAATCGTTTCCATGGCCACATCGCCGATAACTGGTGTAGCCTCATTAATGCGAACTAAGTCAATGTCTCGTAGTGTAAGATTAGCAGACCTAATTAGCGACTTGAGGGCATCCATGAGGCCTACGATATTTTCGCGCGTCCCTTTAATACCAGTGGTACTAGCGATGGCAGAAGATAAGAACTTTACCTCTCCATTACTATGAATTTCGGCCAAGGCCGCTTCTGTTGTAGAGTTTCCGATATCGATGCCAACAATTCGTTTCATAATGACATCTCCTATAGGTTAATTATCACCTTTAAGTTTTTTACGACGTTCATAATTTTCTGCAGCTTCTCGTACAAAGTTTGCACAAATCGGAGCCCCTAAACCATCAAGTTCGCTAGCAATATCTAATAATTCTTGTTTGGAAGAACGATATGGACGAAGTGCATTGTACATTTCAAGTAAGCGTTTATCACTTACCTTTGTCATTTCTGCAGCACGAGAGAAGTTGAGTTCAATTTGATCTCGGCCCCCAGCCTTAGCAATTTGACCTTGAGCTTTCAAAATGGATGGAGAAATTTTTAAATCGTCCATTGTGATATGACCGGCCATTACGTTATCCATCGTAATGTGGCTCAAGTCTCGACCTTGACCAAGATCAATCCATTCTGGGTGTTTTTTAGAAATTGGATAATCTTCGATGGTAACCACTCTATCTACAACTGCTGTATTAGGTGTAGATGATGTATGAGGCGCAGAGTATTGTGTAGCATTTCCCTTTGCCCCTTCTATATCAGATACAATCTGCCGAATTAAGGCTTCTAATTCGTTAGCCATAGTAAACCTCCTTATACAGTGACACGAACTTCATCAGCTGGCTTACCTTTTACTACATGCTTAGTTTCCTTGATATGAAGCAATGCAGATAATGCTTGGTATTTTGGACGAGCCATTTGATCGTTCATTGTTGGTACTGGTGTTGGGGATTCGCCCTTAGCGTATTTAGCAGCATTTTTACCGATAGCACGGTATGTTTCAGCTGTTAATAGCGGTGCTTGAGGGAATAATTCCAAATTTGAAAGTGGTTGTAAATCGCGTTGGTGAATCAAAGTAGTACCTTTAGATTGAATACCGATACATACACCAGATCCAGAAATAGAATCGCCTTCAACAGCTACGGCCGCTACGTCAGAGGAACGGTATACGCGAATCACACGAGCTTTTAAACCTTCTTCTTCGATACCAGCTACTAATTGGCGAATTACTTCTTGATGCGGTACACCAACGATAGTTTGTCGTTGACTACGGCCAAAGGCAGGACCAACAGCAATAACTACTTCATCTGCGCTTGTACCAGGTTGTGCAGGGCCACCAGTTTGGAGCCAGCTATCGTCACCAGTTGGATCTTCATGTCTAGGAGCCGCACTTGATGTTGTGCTTTCACCAACACTAGCCTTGAATTGTGGTGCCTCATGAACACCACCCATTTCTTGTAAAACGTCTAGGATAATAGAACGTAATACATCTTTGTTAATTTCAGCCATCATGACACCTCCTTATATATCCCGTGGATCAATGGCGTTTGGAATATTTTTAATGCGTTCCCAATCTTCACCTTCCACACGATAACCTGTGCCAGCACCTTGATAGTCATTTTTATTGTTAATCGCGGAGATAACGTTAAAGTCACGGTCAAAGATAGCCGATGTTTGTAAGTAATCACCGGAGATTTTTTGTTTTAATAGATTCAAAATACTTTGTGCTACATCTTGATGACCTTCTTTAGCTAAGCCTTTTACGAAGTCAACGCCTGTAACACCGCGGTTTAACAAGTCTTGAGCCGCTTTAATATCTGCAACCTTATCGCGAGGAGGCATGTCTTTAGAGCCATTCGCATAGGTAGCAGCCTCTACCTCTTGATCTGTAATCGGAGGCAAACCTAAAGCTTTGAACAAAGCTTGTAGTGCACGAGCCGCTTTATTACGAACCGCTACTACTTCTTCTTCGCGAGCAGGGATAAGACCGCCATTTACCTTGAGGTCACGTTGGATAACTGTCCAGTCATCAAAGTCCTCAGCATCCCAGTTGGAGCCAGCAAACATGTTATCATAGTTTGGTGTAGAACTATAACCAGAGCAGATGAAGTCAGTACCTGGTGCAAATTGCATCAATGTACGAGCTGTTCTACGCAAGTCGGAGTGGCTGAATGTTTGGTCATTACTAGATGCACATTCTAGGTCGAGCATAGCTGCTACAAGGTTTTCTGCTAATACAGCACGGATACCAGAAGGTACGGCTGCTGGAATACCGATACAGCTTACAGAACCATTTTGGATACCTTGTACGCCAGCCCCTTTTGTGATGTATAGGCAACGGATTTCAAGGTACAACATAGATTTACCTTCTGCTTGGCCCATTTGTACTTCAGAACCTGTACCAGAAGTAAAGCGCATTTTAAGGCCACGAGATGCATAAGCAGATGCGAGGAAGCCTTTAGACCAAGGTGTATCATCACCATCAGTAAATACATCTTCTGTACCATATACAGAAATAGTTTCTGCATAAGCTGTGAAGCCACGCATACCAAGTTCCAATTCTGTTGCTTCCTCCAAGGAGCATTGAGTCAATACGCCTGGTCGACCACATTGAGAACCTACAAGTAAGCTGATGGCATTAAGTGGTGCATAACGAGCAACGGCAACTGTTGTTTCTTCTTCTGCGAACCCACGAAGTGCACCTTCTGCAGCATCCGCTGCGATTTGTACTGGGTTGTCGTTTACGTTCGTTACATGGGCTTGGTTAGCCATTGTACGACGAGCACGCATTTTTTGCATACATTGCATCATTTCAACAACATTCATGCAAGAAACAACTTCCAGCATTTTCGCTGGGGTAATAGATTTACAAATCTTAACGATTTCTTCACGAGGCACTGATGGTGTAAGCATCATATTAGCAATCTCTTTTGAGTCCTTTGCCATCGCTTGTTGAGCACCATCGAGAACGATACCGTAGTTCGCAATAAATGTATCGATAAGATCAAAATCTTCGCGGCGTTTACCATCGAGTTCAACGATGCGACCGCCTTCGATTTTGAGGCTAGGCTTTGGATCTTGAGGAGATTCCATGGCTATAAAACCTTCCTCTACCCATTCCTTTACATAACCATCCTGATTAACAGGACGTTGACTTAAGACTTCGAAACGTTTTGATTTCATAGGGCATACCATCCTTTCAGATTAGATATAGGAAGGGGCTCCGTTCACTGGTTCGTCACCCATAGTACCGAGCAATTGTTTACCTACTTCACGAGCAGAGATAACCGCTTGTCGTACAGCCCCAGAATCGCCAGAAATCTGTAAAATTACTTCGTTAGAATTACTTGTACCTGCAGACGGAGATGCATAACCGATTACATCAACGTTTGCAGATTTAACAGCTACATCGGCCATAACTACTCCAATAGCTGCTGGAGCACCTACGATAAGGCCAAATGCTTTACCTTCAGGAGCGCCAAATGCTGCATTTACTGCATGACTAGCGCGTGCTGTATATTGAAGTTCAATATGACCAGCATCGTTTGCATATACATCGCCAAAGGTGCGTTCCACTTCAGCTAACGCTACTTCAATAGCTCGTTTTACATCGGATACATCATCACCACCAAAGATGATTAACGAGCCATGGCCTGCGCCACCTTTAGTATCACGAGGTAATTCAATGCTAACAATTTCAGTATTGGTTGCTTTTACCGCTTCATCAGCAGCCATAATGTGTGGGCCTGCACCAGTACGAGCACCTAAAATACCGATAGAACGATATTTTTTCTTTAGTTTCATCGCATCTAATACTTGTTGATCTACGTTAGCAATTACGAGACCTATAGTATCACCAGTTTTACTAGTCCCTACAAATTCAGTTAATCCACATGTTGTCGCCATAATACCCTCCATACGTATAATGAAAGTATCTATGTACAAAAAACTATGTTGCGATATACCATTTTATATTTTTAAATATTTCTTTAACCATTCATATGTATGCAACACTACTTCTGTACACCATATATTGCTATAGAGCATGCCTTGCTATTCAGTCACAACCCATCGGACTCAATCCTTTCTAAATACATGTACTATAAGGCTTTTATC
>NZ_DXLG01000053.1 GCF_019414865.1 Veillonella sp. | reverse complement strand
ATATAATATATTTGTGATATAAGACATTGCAAATTTTGTTGATACAATAATTATAACTCAGTTCTCTAGGTAATTCGAATACTTTCTATAGAAATTCTATAGATTGCAATATTCATATACATTGACTGATACTTGTATCTTCCATGTCTTCATTGCATGTATAGTTTTTCAGTAAGGAGAAGTTCAAAATGAGCGAACTAAAAATGCCTCAAGTAGGGGCAAGCCGAAGCGAAATTGTGGCTAATTGGCAACCAGATAATCCAGAATTTTGGGAAAAGTTTGGTAAAAAAATTGCTAAACAAAACTTGGTTATATCCACAATTGCATTAACCCTTTCATTCTGTGTATGGTATTTATGGGCAACCATTGCAGCGCAACTCAACGGCGCAGGCTTTAATTTCACAACCGATCAATTATTTACCTTAGCTGCGTTGCCAGGCCTTGTAGGTGCTACATTACGTTTTGTATATACCTACATGCCAGCCTTAATCGGTGGTAAAAACTGGACATTTATTTCCACACTTATTCTATTAGTTCCTGTTGTATGGCTCGGCTTTGCCGTTCAAGATACAACAACTTCTTATACGACATTCATGATTTTGACTGCCCTTATCGGTTTAGCGGGCGCCAACTTCTCGTCCTCCATGGCGTACATTGGCAACTTCTTCCCTAAATCCGAAAAAGGTACTGCTCTTGGTATCAACGGCGGCGTTGGTAACCTTGGTATTTCCGTAATCTACTTCTTAGCTCCATTCGCTATGGGTTCTGCTGCATTAGGTAGCGTATTCGGTGTAACACCAGCTATCATTAAAGGTAATGCAGTATATCTTGCTAATGCTGCTTTCATGTGGATTGTACCACTCGTTGTTATCCTTGCACTTATGACACGATTCATGGATAACTTGCCATTAGAAAAACCAAATCCTAAAAACCTTGTACAAATCTTTGGTAATAAACACACTTGGGCACTTACATTGTTATATACCTGTTCCTTCGGTGCCTTCTCTGGTTATGCAGCAGCACTTGGTCTATTAGTAGGTAAAGAATTCCCAGAAGTACCATTTGCTTCTATCGCATTCGTAGGTCCACTTGTAGCAGGTGCACTTCGTCCTGTAGGTGGTTGGTTAGCAGACAAAATTAACAGCGGTACAAAAGTTACCTTTGTAAGCCTTCTCGGACTATGTGCTACAACAGCTCTAATTGCAGTTGGCGTAGATATGCACAACTTCCCATTCTTCTTTGCTATGTCCGTGTTGACATTCGTATGCTGTGGCTTCGCAACTGGCGCTACATTCCGTATGATTCCTCACGTATTCGGTAATCCATTGCTTTCCTCTTTAATCACAGGCTTCGTAGCTGCCGTAGCTGCATACGGTGCATTCATTACACCTAAAATCTTCGGCTTTGTATATTCCACATTCGGTAATATCCATCCAGCCTTCGCAGTATTGTTAGCCTTCAACATCGTAACTGTAGCAGTATGCTACTGGTTCTATGTACGTAAAAGCGCGAACATGAACGTATAATTTTCTGGAACAGAAAATTTACGTTCACATCAGCATACTACAAAATATAATTCACTTTTCTTAACTAAGTGATAAAAGAAACCCCGCATCTCTCCTCCATACTTATCAGGTCTGCGGCCTAGGGCCTTGACCTCGTAAGTCGGATCAATGCGGGGTTTTCTTTTATAAGAATATAGTTATGGATATCCTACTCAAACATAGTGAATTATATTTTACGCAGTACAAGACGTTAACAAATTTTCTGTTCAAAATTATAACCTTCATTTCAAGGGAAGAAAAGGGGACTGCTAAGCAGTCCCTTTTATTATCCAAAGATTTCTTCTAGTAATGCATCGTCGATGATGGTACCAACGTAGAAGTCGCTAAAGATGCCGTATTTTGCACTGGCGAT
Source organism: Veillonella sp. (assembly GCF_019414865.1). Lineage (GTDB taxonomy): Bacteria > Bacillota > Negativicutes > Veillonellales > Veillonellaceae > Veillonella. Next base: position 8,695 of record NZ_DXLG01000053.1, on the reverse strand, counting down.
TTCAAAGCGCATATCGTATACGATTTTTTTGAATTGGATGTCGTCGTTACTGAAGATAGTAATACCCCATTCCCAGTCGTCTAGTCCACAGCCACCTGTTGTAAATTCAGATAGAACGTCTAAATATGTTTTACCAAGCTCGCCGTGAGATTTCATCAACATGCCGCGTTCTTGTGGTGGTAGCATGAACCAGTTGTCATCACCTTCACGTTTTTTGCTCATGTTATAGAAGCAGATGTATTTATCGCGAGGTACATGAGGGTACAGTTTTTGGTTGACTTCTTCTGTATCGAGTTTAGCTTTAACGTAAGCACTGACTTCTGTTACAGATGTATAGGAATATGTTTGAACTAATACGCTTGCAATAGCGAGGCGACGGAATTTGCGTTCTACTTGTGCCAAGTATTCAAGGGATGGACCAAGGATCCATAGGATTAAATCCCCTTTTGCGCCATTGCAATCATAGAATGCATAGCTACCTTCTTTAGCTTGATGTTTAGCCTCAAGATCCGCTAAAAATACTTTTAATTCGTTGCGCGCTTCCGCTTTTTCTTCAGCTGTAAAGCAGTTCCATGCGCTAAAGTCCATGGCAAATACCATGTGTTGGCTATGCCAACCTTCTACTGTAGGGATTGCTTTCCCCATTATGATCACTCCTATCTATGGTGATTATATTAAAATGATATATTTCTATTACTATAAGAATCGAAAAGACTCCATATACTATTATAGCATATGGAGTCTTTTCTTATAATTATTTATTAATATTAGTTCTCACTACTTAATATTAGTTTTCATTACTGCCTACAATAGACTGTATGAGTTCTTTCGCCTGTTTCACACCATCAGGAATACCAATTCCATCAAATGGAGTGCCAATAAGGTGTAAGTTTGGATAATTCTCGGCTACATGTTTACGCACAGCTGTAATACCTGCCCGATGGCCCACATTATATTGCGGCATGCAGTGGATGAGACGATTGATACGAACCCATTCAGGTTGCGTAGAGAAACTCATAATGCGTTGAATTTCTTTCACTGCTAATTCTGAAAGTTCCTCATCATTGAGATGTTCTACTACATCATTGCCAGGTTTACCGATAAAGACGCGCAATACAATCTTATCGTCAGGCGTTGTTTGTGGCCACTTTTGATTAAGGATTGTACATGCCGTGAGCGGTGTATCTGTGTTGCGTGTAATCAACAGGCCAGAGCCTTTTAATTCACCATCGAAGGTACTTTTATCAAAGGCCATGATGGCAATAGCGCAACTAGACTGTTCCATGGAGCGCAAGAAATCAAAACCAGTATCATCTTTAAACCACTGATTATACGTTGCCGGCGGTGTGCAGATGATCACGTGATCTGCATTAGCAGTAACGTCATCACTACTAGTTCTCATATCAAGGCCTAATTCTACATTGGAATTTTCATGACTTGCTAATTGACCGTTACAGTTACAGTCCTCGGAATCTTGTTTTACGACGTCTAATGCATATTGACCATCGGTGTAGCGAATATCAGAGACTAATGCACTGGTATGTAGTGATACATTGCTAGGCATTGCTTCAACGATGGCCGTAATAACGCTTTCAAGACCACCTGTCAATTGACGGAACATGCCAGATTGAGCAGCAGTGCCCTTGCGACTTGCCATATCCGCATGTGCCTTAGTGGCCTTCGCTTCATGACTTTCAAATTGACGGTCTGTCATAGTCCCTTTACCAGCACGCGGTACGTCACCTTCAGCAACAGCACCTTTAGCCGCTTTAGTAACCCCCGCTTTGGAGTGGCCCATCTTAGCAGCCATCATACCTTTTACCATATTCCCATATTTTTGTTCTACTTGAATAAAATGAGGGAACGTAGACAATAAACTGATTTTATAGATATCGCCACCATAGATACCAGCTAATAATGGTTCGATGAGCTTATCCATCATTTCTTGTCCCAAATGGTATTTAAAGAAGTGACCAATGGATACATCACCATTTTTATCGAGCTGATAAGGCTTTTTAAAGTAATCTAAGCTAGCGCGCAATTTCCCAGGCCACGAAATGAGCGTTGCTTTCACAAAAGGCATCATTTCCGTTGGAATCCCCATGATAGAACCACCTGGAATAGGATGTATGGAACCCTTGTCATACACAAAGGCTTGCCCTGTTTCATTCGATACAAGGGTGTCCCCTAATCCGAGATCATAGACGAGATCCGTCATTTCCGTTTTACGGCCTAAGTAAGAATCAGGTCCCAGCTCAACCACGAAGTCATCGACGCGTTGTGTTTGTATTTTCCCACCAAATCGTGGTGCTTGTTCATAAAGAGTGATGGTCCAGTCCGGCTTTGCATGGCCTAAATAATAAGCCGCTGTCAATCCGGTTAAGCCACCGCCCACTATTGTTACATTCACGAATGAATCCTTTCTATTATTGCACTCGCCATCGCTTGCAAGAATGTTTCATCACAATTCGGCATTTCTGCACGCATATATACAGCGCCGCCAGCATCAACGAGTTCTTTACACTCTACATCATTATCGTACAATACCTCTACATGATTGCTTACAAAGCCAAATGGTACAAAGGCTATATGTATCGCACCACTACGTAGAGCTTGATTGATTGCTTCCGCTACGGTTGGCCCTAACCATTGTCCGTGAGGGGCTGCGCTCTGCCAAGCTACAGACCACTGTTCTAAACCACAACGTTCTGCGATTTCTTTTGCACTTTCCTCTAAGGCCAATGCATAAGAGTCTCCATTATGACTATTAATAAGAGGTATGCTATGAGCACTAAAAATAACAAATACATCTTTAGTGTCATTGATGCAGTCTGAAACTGCTTTTACCCAATACTCGATAAAGGAAGGTTGATCCCACCAAGCACGAATAACATCAAAGGTTACATCTTGAAAGCCACAAATTGCAGCCTGCACTTGTTTCTCATAAGCGCCAGTACCAAGAGACGTAAAGAATGGGGCCGTTACGATAGCGATAATATGCTCTACACCTTGTTTGACTAATGCATCTACCGCATCAGCAATGGACGGCTTCATATGAAGATATCCAATGGCCGATGGTATGGATGGCAACAAAGTAAGCAGTCTATTATATTGACGTTCTGCCATCGTTTGTAATTCTACGTTGGACCACTGACCAATGACATCATAACGATGGGTAAGATTTGCAACTTCAGCATCGGTCGGCACGCGACCATGACGAATACTCGTCATATATGGTACTAAATCATCCTTACTTGAAGGGCTACCATAGGATAAGAATAATAATCCTTTTTTATCGATGTTCACTAGCTTACCCCTCTTGTGCCCATAATTCACGACTGCGTTCATGTACATAGTCTGTGAGCCAATGGAGCTTTTTAGGATCCGCCTCTGGGAATACGCCATGACCTAAGTTAAAGATATGACGGCCATAACGAACACCATCAAGTAAGATACGATCCACTTCGTGAGCTAATGTTTTTTCATCAGCGAATAAGTAGGCTGGATCGAGATTACCTTGTACCGTTTGTGTTACGCCTCGTTCATTAGCCATAACGATGGAGCTACGCCAATCAAGAGCGATTACATCCAATGGCAAATGAGACCAAATAGATACAAGATGATCTGTACCAACACCATTCATAGCCATAGGCAAGTTAGGATATCGCTTCTTTACAGTCTTAATAATGCGTTCCATATGAGGATAAATACCTTGTTTATATTGGTCCGCATTCACTGCACCAACCCAAGAGTCGAAGATTTGTAATGCATTCGCACCTGCTTCGGCTTGCATAGACAAATATTCAATGGACATATCTGCTAACTTTGTCATCAATGCATTCCACACATCTGGTGCACCGATGAGCATGCCACGGGTCTTATTATAATTCTTTGTTGGTCCCCCTTCGATGAGGTAAGACGCAATCGTAAATGGTGCGCCACAGAACCCAATGAGCGGAACATCGAGCATACCAGATGTTAATAGACTAATCGTTTTTCCAATATAATCTACCTTTGTAGGATCAAAGGTATCTAATGTATCTACATCAGCCATGGAGCGAATTGGTGTATTAAACACAGGGCCCACACCAGCCTTGAGTTCTACGTTTACATTCATCCCCACCATAGGACTCATAATGTCCTTATAAAGGATGGCTGCATCTACGCCGTATTCTTTTACAGGTAGCTCTGTAACACGAGCACATAATTCAGGCTCTTTTGTAATTTCAAAGAGTGTATATTTTTCTTTAATTTTGCGATATTCCGCTTGGCTACGACCAGCTTGGCGCATATACCACACAGGTGTTACACCAGGGTTCTTACCTTGGATCATATCTAAATATGCTGTATTCAAGTACTCAACCTCTTTCTTTCTAATCAATACTAACACACTATGATAACTAAAACAGTTACTTTAGTTACATCATTTGTAACGTCGCCATTACTATTCCCTGTGAAAGCTATATACCTTCACAGGGGTTACATTTAATTGCGACTTAATCTATGGCAATCAATACCTGTAACGGATTGAGCCATATCAAATACAGAGCGTTGGCATGTAAACAACCAGATTTGTTGGTTCTTGCCTATTTCTGCTAATAGTTCTAAGGCACTACGTTGACGGTTTTCATCAAAGCGCACGAGAATATCGTCTAGGATAATTGGCAAGGATTCAACTTGGTAAGAGAATACCTTAGCTAATGCTAGGCGCAATGCCAAGTAGACTTGATCGGCTAATCCACTAGACCAGAACTTAAGTTCTAAGCGTTCTCCATTACCATTAACCAGTGCTACCCCTTCGTTGATCCCGAGGATATCAAAGGTATAAATACCGCCAGTCAAACGTTCTATATAAGAAGATGCAAGCTCTAACATATGAGGCTGTTTTTCTTGCTCGTACGATTGTTGAGCCTTATCCATGCAGTGGCTCATCAACACTTGAGTAGCCCAATCTTCGAGAGCAGATTCTAACTCATTTTGCAACGCTTCCCGTTCTTGAAGCATTTGGTGTTGCTCTTGGTCAGAACCTAGGGCACGCATAGACTCCACAATTTGACCACGGCGCTCATATAATATTGCCAACTTGTCTTCAATGGATGCTATTTCTCGTTCAGAATGCGCCAATTCATCAAGCCAATTATCCTTATTGCCTTCACGCAAGCGACGATAGAATAAATCTCTATTCTCCGCATCAGGAGCTAATAAATCTAACTGTACCTGACTTTGCTTGTAAATGGTTTGCCATTGCTTGTATTGGTCTTCATCGATAAGATGTTGACGATACTCGTTGGAGCTTTCCATGCCAGCCTTGTGCAAGAGCTCTTGTTGACGAAGTAGCAATTCTTTTTCTTTGCGGTGCCAATTATCGTATTCATTGCGGAAGCTTTTACGTTGTGCTTCCTTTTGTTCCCATACAATTTTATTTTGTTGGAAGTTTTTATATTGGTTATAAATACGTTTTAACTCTGTAGGAGATACAGGAGCCTCAACACCAAGGTTATACCACAAGGTCATGGCTTGGTCTTCGATAACACGTAAGCCCTCTTTGTGCTCTGCTAAGCGCTTTTCATAACCTTCAATAGTACGTAACTGTTCATGATACTGATCGTACTCTTGTTTGAGACCGAAGAAATCATCTTCGTTAAGGCTCTTCGCCGCACCTTGAGGCAACCAATTCTGCCAAGCTGCAAGGGCTTCATCATAAATAGCTTGCAACGTATGACCTTCTTGGACCCAACGATCAAGATGTGCCGCCCCTTCTATGGATGGAATTGGGCTCACCACAGGTGTTGCGGCTTTAACCAACGCCTCTAGCTGATGTTCTACATCAGATTTACGAGAGGACAAGATTTGTAACTCATAGTTCAGTTTAGATACATCAGAATTACCATTATGGCGTTTCCATGTTGCATACCAGAACAATGCCATCGATAGGATTAACAATATAAAGCCACCGATTGTATATAGGACGGACTCTAATACTAAGAGGCCCGCTAATACAAGTAGTACACCAATAACGGCTGCTACACCGCTAATGCGTTGTAACCATTTTGGCAAATGACTCGGTTGTGCATCTGGACCATAGCTATCTCGTTTTTCCGTAACTCGATCTATATCCATCAAGATAAGCTCTAGTTCACGTTCAAGATGTTCTTTTTTTGCCAAGTCTTCTTCACTGTAATTTGGCAAGGATGCCCCGTCAAGGTTAGCTGCTGGCAAATCATCAGATGCCTCAGCAGGTTTACGATCTTGCCAATGCAATAATTGGTCTTTAGCAGTACGCAAGCGACTTGCTAAGCGCTCACCTTCAAACCAATTCACATCATCGGCCATCGGTTCATCATCACGCCATGCTGAATGCATAGAACGAGAAAATTCTAATTGTTCCCGTACCTTAAAGATGTACGCATCCCCTTCTTCACATTCACGGCGCAATTGTTCCCATTTAGCACCTTGTTGGATGAGGTCTTCAATATCTTGACCATAGGTGCCAAACGGACTATCAGGACTAAAGTTAGCCGGCATTAGGGCCGCTTCCTTCTCCTGCCACAGCTGCATGTTGTCTCTAGCGCGTTTGATTTCCTCATCGATACGAAGGAACTCATCACGGCTCAAGGCAAGCTCGCTATTATACTGCTGCATGTGCATACGCGCTTCTTCGCTACGACGATACGTATCCCACGCGCGCAATACCACATCTATACCATCGCGGTATTCTTTCCACTCTTGCAACTGACCTTGCAATTCTGCCTCAGTCTGCTCTGTACTGTGAAAGGCCTTTTGCAGTTCTACATATTGCGCTTCATGCTCGGCTAAATGGCTTAACTTTTGGCGATTTTCCTTAAGCTCATCCATCAACACGTTGATGCGGCGTTTACCATTGGAGGACGCTACCAATAAATCAGTAGCTCCTTTTTCAACGTCTTTTACAACAGAGCCCAAGTGTTCCCCACCTTCAGCACCGAAGAAGCGGGATCGAATCTCTACCTCTTGCAACACATCGAGGCCTTGTAAATCATCAAGGGTTAATCCGAAAATCCGGTTATATGTTTTTTTATCGATACCATGCCACCAATGTTGAGCAGGCTCTTCATGAATGGCAGGATGTCCAGGACTGTAAAAGTCTAGTTGTTTACCCTTACGACCGATGTAGTAGCTTTCACCATTACGCTCCACATCGAGGGCACCCGTCATAGGACCATAAGCCTTATGCGTACCGCCGAATAAAAGGGTGCGCATCCCTTCAAGAAGAGATGTTTTACCACTTTCATTAGGACCATACATGAGCTGAACCCCATGATCACCGGTAGTGAAAGACCAGTCGCGATACGGGCCAAATTCATCAAATCGTATGCGTTTAATGTTCATCGTTAGCCCCCATCAATACAGTAACACCTTCAATTTCACAGCGCTTCAAGGCACGCAATAATAACTCATCACTCAACAAATCGGCATATACACCTAAGCGTTTAAATTCAGGACGTTCTGCCAAAATTTGACGTGCCGTCTGTACTGCATTACCATCAACCATATCGTCATAGGCGCGCAAATAATCGCCTACCACATCAGATAACAATCTACGCTCCGCTAAATTGATACTAAGACGCGTATTACACATCACGCGGTATGGCATAACGAATATAGATTTACTCTTCTCTTCGCTTTGAGACTCTTGCAACCATAATTTACGCACACCTTCTTGTGTACATAAACGATGCAATGGCCCTGTGCCTACGAGAACAATAGAAAGTAAAATGTTTTTCTTATACTGTTTACGCAAGTTTTCTTTCTTATGGCGTAAAATTTCTAAGAATTCTGCTTCAGTTTTCATGCCCGCAATATCAATTTTGATTTCTTCAAAACGGATAGCACTGGTTTCAATAAATCGAGGTTCACAATGACCATTATGGGATACAGAAACAAGATAGCACCCCTTAGGGCCTATTTCTTTGCGGTGTAAACCTTGAGGATTACCAGCATATACAACGAGAGGTTCCTCGCTAAGAACTTGAGATTTATGAATATGTCCTAACGCCCAATAGTCCATGGCTGCTTCTGCTAGGTCTGTTAAACTACACGGACCAGTTACATTATGATTTTCAGATCCTGCACTAGAACCGACTGTGCCGTGCATAACTGCAAAAGAAAACTCATCTCGTTCAAAGGCACGGTATTGGCGCGCATAATTGTCACTTTCATTACCATGGCCACAGCTAATGCCGTAAACGCCACCAATTTCTATATTGTTAACAATTAATGGGAAACGTTGTACTTGTTCACTAGAGAATACATGCACATTGTCAGGCATCTGTAATTGAGCCTTCCAGCTTTCAGCAGGGTCATGATTACCTTGCACCATATAAACTGCAATGCGATGCTCTGCCAAGCGATACATGGCACGTACAAAGCGCACTTGAGCCTCTAAATTATGGTCTTCGCTATTATAAATATCACCAGCTATGACAACAGCATGAACATGCTCATCGATAGCAGTGTCAATAATTGTATCAAAGGCTACATAGGTTGCTTCGCTCACGGCGCGATCAACGGCGCGGCTAATACCTGTAGCATATTGGAAGGGTGCCCCTAAATGCAGGTCACCACAGTGTATAAATCGAAATGGCTGCATCTATATCCACTCCTTATATTAGTACTTTTATTATAGTTATATATAGTAATTACAATACTCTATTAT
>NZ_DXLG01000052.1 GCF_019414865.1 Veillonella sp. | reverse complement strand
CCATTTACTCATAAAATGGCTGTTGATATAATGAATTTATAATAAAACACAATAATACTTTGTGTAAGATACAGATCATTTTAAGCAATTATATGTAGTAGGTAAGTTGTTATTGTGGGGGAATTTATAATGTTCAATTGTAAAGAGATATACGAAATAATTTGTGAGAGTATTAATCGAAAAGATAAAATTAATGAGTTTAAAACTATTTTTGGTCAAAATAAGAATGATAAAAAACAAGGACAGCAAGGAGATAATAGTAGTGAAGTAAAACAATTTGCAGCAAATTTTTATAAGGCTTCTATTGTAAATTACAAAGGCTATGCAAATGGAGAGAAGCAAGAAGATAAGAATCGTTATAGTGAAATTATTTCAAGTGCGCTTTTATCAAAAAATCTTTTACAATCTTGGAAAGAATTAGCTCCGGTACGACCAAATCACTTTGATACAGCTCATACTCCTTCTGAAAAAGTAGAGATGGAAAAGTTACAAGGAACAAATAGAAAAGAGGAAATTTTAGCGAAGTTATTGTTTTATCAACGTGAAGTTGCTGGATTAGGCTATATCTTTGATTATCAAACACCATTAAAAGAGACACGAAATGATTCTTATGGGAAAATAGATTTATTAGGTTATAACACTGATGATAAATGTTATTCTGTCATTGAATTAAAATATCGTCCATCTGGCAGTGAGGAAACTTTACTACGATGCGTTTTAGAAGCTTATACATATTATAGGCTGCTAGATATAAAACAGATTAATTCTGCTGTTGGCCATGATGGTATACAGCAGCTAAAGAAATTACCTGGATATGAACATACGAATAAAGCAGAGTTAGTCGTTTTATTTGATGAAAAATCTTGTACCAAAGATGGCGGTGGAGCAGAAACTAATTTGATGCTTCGTATTGATCCAAATAAACCTAATAATCCTAGGTATCCATCCAAAACTGTTGTGTCACAACAGTTTAAAGAATGTAAAGAATTAATTGATTCTAGTAAACGTAAGGGGTTACAAACTTTATGTGAAGAAATCTTGGCACAAGAGCCTCATTTAAAACAAATTCGATTTGTTGTATTGCGTGTTGATACAGATAGTAAATCTTCTTATCCAACTAATATAAAAGGTTGGTCTAGAAAATTAGATCGATTATATCAAGCAGAGACATTACTAACTATTCCTAGTAAAGGTTAAGTATGAATATAATTATCCATCGTGGCACTCATCAGATTGGTGGCAGTGCCATAGAAATAAGTACAGCATCTACTCGTATTATATTGGACTTTGGTAACGAATTAAGTTTAGATGAAAAGTACATACCTATAAATTTAGATATAGACGGTGTTACAAAAGGGATGCCGGATTGTGACGGTATTGTGATTTCTCATTATCATATAGATCACTTAGGACAACTAACCTCTGCATTACCAGAAATACCATTATATATGGGGAAACTGAGTAAGGAAGTGGCTATGATAGCAACTGAACATCAAGATAAAGATTTATATTTACGTTTGTTAGGTGCAAATACATTTCGTGGAGGCGAAGCCTTCACTATTGGAAATATACATATTAGACCTTTGGTTATCGACCATAGTGCTGTGGATAGTTATATGTTTGTCATTGAAGCAGAAGGTAAACGTGTCTTATATACAGGTGATTTCCGGATGCATGGGTTGCGTAGTCATATAGTAGAGAAATTAGTTAAAACCTATATAGGTGAGGTTGATGTATTAATTACAGAGGGAACATTAGTATCTCGTGGTGTTAATGATGGTATATCTGAAGCTGCTGTGTTAGAGGATATTTATTCGTATATCCAAGATGGAAAATATGTTTTCGTTATATGTTCATCTACGAATATTGACCGTATTATGGGGATTTGGCAGAATATGCCGACTGATAAAGTACTAATTTGTGATGCATATCAGAAAAGAATATTAGATACTGTGGTTAATAATGTATATTATGAAAGTTCTTTGTATCGTAGACATGATAGTCCGCTAGTTCTTGATAAAGGCAAATATCCTAAATACTATATGGATAACGGCTTTGTATGTTTAGTAAGAGCAACAGAAAATCATATTTCTCACATAAAAGAGTTCCCTAAAGATGATGTACGTATAATATATTCTATGTGGACAGGATATATTGAAGAAAACCTAGCATTGAAAGCTTTGTTAGAGACTTACCCAACCTATATATGTCATGCCAGTGGTCATGTGTCTAAAGATGATTTGATTAAGTTTATAGAATTAGTTAATCCTGACGTTATTATTCCGGTTCACACTGATAATCCTGAGAGATTAGAGGCATTAGTACCTAATAGAAATGTGTATATCGTTAATGATAATGAGCCATTTATCATATAAATTTTCGAAGAAATTTTGTTGATGTTGTATAATAAAGAAAAAGGAGAGCCATCAACATGTGGTAGCGTTAGGCTCATCTTATAAACAGTTTTAAGAGGATTGCCTAGCGTGCGAGTATTTTTATACTTTATTGCGTTAGGCTTTTATCTTTACTCTATTTTGGGCGTAGTATTTTACTACGCTTTTTTGTTGAAAAAATATCAAAACCATATAGCATTAACATTGTTTTTGATATAATTTAAATACATACATTTTATAGTGCGATTTTACATGAAAGTGGTGTCTTTATGCTGACGATTAGCAATAAAGGATGGCTTTTTACTTCTATATTAAGTGCATTGATGGCGTTTACGTCATTGTCGACGGATATTTATTTACCTGCCATGCCTGAGATGGGGCGAGATCTTAATGGTGATGCGGAGCTAACGTTGACTGGTTTCTTAATAGGTTTTGCGCTAGCCCAACTTTTCTGGGGCGCCGTTAGCGATAAAATTGGACGTAAGAAGCCGCTTATTATGGGGGTAGTTTTATTTATCATTGGTTCTGTGGGGTGTGCATTGAGTTCATCCATGATGGAGTTGCTGGCTTGGCGCGTGTTCCAAGCATTTGGTGCTTGCGTAGGACCTATGTTATCACGGGCTATGATTCGTGACTTATATGGTCGGACTGAAGCTGCTAAAATGTTATCTACCTTAGCTATTGTTATGGCCATAGCGCCTATTGCAGGGCCGATGCTAGCAGGGCATCTACTTGTGTGGTATACTTGGCATTCAATCTTTTGGTTATTAGTTGCTATCGGCATTTTAATGCTCATTGCCGTATTAGTCATTCCTGAAACACATCCTGTAGAGAAGCGTAGTAAAAAGTCTATAGGTCATACCTATAATAATTATTGGATTTTACTACGTAATAAAGGCTTTATGAAATATACACTATGTGTTAGCTCTTTTTATATTGCTATCTATGCGTTCCTAACGGGTTCTCCTTATGTATATATTGATGTTTATGGAGTTCCAAAGGAATACTTTGGCTATCTCTTTTCTGTCAATATTATTGGCGTAATGTTACTAAGTGCTATTAATCGTCGTATTGTAAGTGCTATACGCCTCGATAGATTATTGCGATATGCTACATTATTTGCTGCTATTTGTGTATCTGTTGTAATGGGGTTGATAATCATAGGCTATCATTCCCTGTGGTTAATCGTTATTGGCTGTTTTTTATTCTTCTCCATGAATGGTATCATTGCAGCTGTAACAAATGCCTTAGCATTAGATAGAGCTGGCAGAATGGCTGGCTCTGGGGCGGCACTCCTAGGTGCCATGCAATATGGTAGTGGCATTGTATCATCGTTGATCCTTACCTTCTTACCAAATGATTCGGCAGACCCTATGATGGGGGTAATAACTTTGTTTGTTATTATTTGTGCCATTATCGCTTTTCCTGAAGATGAAAAATATAATCGCATATAATATTGGTGAAAGCAAGGGCTTAAATTTGTGCTCTTGCTTTCATTCTTTTTTTAGGTTATAATAGTAAGGCTTATTGATGGTAAGCACTTCCTACCCCTATGTGTCGATAGGGGCATTAGTCCGAAAGAGGAGGTGATTTTGTATGAACAAATACGAAGTCATGTTTATTGTGAAACCAGCTGAAGAGGAAGCAACTAATGCTGTTATTGAAAAAGTAGAAGCTTTAATTGCTCGTGTAGGCGGCACAGTAGAAAAGGTAGATCGTTGGGGCAAGCGTCGTCTTGCTTACGCTGTGAAGAAATTCACTGACGGTTTCTATGTATTGATAAACTTTGAAGCAGCACCTGCTGAAATCAAAGAAATCGATCGTGTATTGAAAATCAACGATGAAGTCCTAAGACATCTAATTGTAAAACACGAAGCATAATTAAAGCCTGGAGGAAAACATGAACTCTGTACAAATTCTAGGTAATTTAGCTCGTGATCCTGAAGTACGCTATACCAAAACTGGTCGTGCGGTAGCAACTTTCACAGTAGCTGCAACTAACACCTATATTGATTCCACAACAAATGAGACGAAAGAACAAACTGCTTTCATCAACTGCGTTGCATGGGGTAAACTTGGTGAAGCGGCAGGCAATCTTCGTAAAGGCAGTCGTTGCTTTGTAGAAGGTCGTTTGCAAACTCGTTCTTACGAGACTCAGGACGGTCAAAAACGGTACGTTACTGAAGTAGTAGCGAACTTTGTGGGCCAATCCCTTGATATGAATACTAATTCTTTCGAAGGTGGGTCCAATTTTGATAGTTTCAGTACAGGCGGCGATGACGAAAACATCCCGTTCTAGTGTCAGGGACTCCTACTAATTCGAAAAGGAGGATTCGCAATGAGAAGAGATAGAGGCAGAAAGCCAAGAAGAAAAGTATGCGTTTTCTGTGCAGACCATATCGATCAAATCGACTATAAAGATGTTGCTAAACTTCGTCGTTTCACGACTGAACGCGGCAAAATCTTACCTCGTCGTATTTCCGGTACTTGCGCAAAACATCAACGCAAATTGACTACAGCTATCAAACGTGCACGTGCAATCGCTTTATTGCCATTCACTGCTGAATAATTGATGAATCAAGGCGGTACAACCATTTGGTTGTACCGCCTTTTTGCGTTCTTTTGGGCAATATTGTCTTATAGTGAATTTAAACCCTAAAGGGCCATGAGTGCTGTAAAGCGTTCAAATATAGTCTATAGCACTGATTATCCTTGTTTACTATGCACTGAGCGTATAGCGGGATATTAGCTTCATTAAACCTAAAAAAAATAGCATATTCATCGTATACAATAAATATTCAATAAAATAGATATGGAGAGAATATCTTAAAATTTTATAATAATGCCTTTAAAAACAGTATTCACATGACTAATCTATATAAATAAATTAATCAAACTTATGCATATCATCATTTAAACTTATGGATTTTATACTATAATGTGAGTATATGCTTAGTACTGTAAAGTTCAGTGAAAGGTGGTAAGTACATGGGATTTTTGAAAAAGGATATATCCCGTCGCCAGTTTATTGGTGGTGCTTTAGCTTTAGCAGCCGCATCAGCGGTGCCGTCGTTTATACGCGGCGCTTACAAGCCAACACAGTCTGATTCATTACAAGTGTGGACTTGTGGCGGTTTATCGGAAGCGTTCCTTGATTTAAACCAAGTTTATACAATGCACACAGGGCACAATATTCAGTATACTGGTGCCTTTGCAGGATCTATTGGTAAATCCTTGTTGGCTGAGAAGAGTCGCACAGAAATCTTTGGAGCTCGCGGTTTAGATTTAGCGAAAAATATGCGCAAAAAAGGCGTAAGTATGGCTTTTGAACCATTATGTTTTACGGATTACGTTATCGTTACACCTAAGGGGAATCCCGCAGGGATTCGGGACTTGAAGGATATGGCCGAGCCTGGTGTACGCGTTATGTTGCCCCTGGGCGCATCTCCCCCTGGTAGTGCGTCTGTAAAAGGAATCATGAAATTATCTGGTTTAACCGATGGTATCATGAAAAACTTAATGGCTGAAAATGCTTGCGTAATTTCCATGATGTGTGATCTCGTAGAAGGTAAAGCCGATGTATCTATCATTGAAAAACGCCTTACCACACATGATCGGTTTAAGGATCGTATAGAGTACTTCTCCATACCTGCACAATTTGTGCCACCTGCACCGCTCACTTTCACTATTAACACGATGAAATATGTACAAGATCGTGCGTTGGCTGCCGATTATATTGAATTTACACGGTCACAAGAAGGACAACAAATCTTAGAAAATCACGGGTTCACATCCGTTTATAGTGCGAGAGGTCTCGATTTGATAGAAAGGTTTGGTGTAAAAGATGTGTAATCACTGTCCATCATCTACAACCTGTGGAACTCAAGTTAGTTCTGGTGTATCTGGGAAACAAGCCCCTAAAAATTTAACGCTTTGGCGTCGGATTGTACAGTTTATCTTCCTCTTTATTATGGGGAAATGGGTGTACTATGGCATATTCCGATGCCCTTATATTGTTCCATTCGTAAACTGTGAAAGCTGTTCCATAATTACCTGCTGGGGCCGCATCACGACGTACTTTTATGCGTGGTGGATTATCTTGCCGATTATGGTCGTCTTCTTTGGACGTGCTTTCTGTAGCTGGTTCTGTCCAAGTGGGTGGGTTAACCAAATGCTGGGAAAAATATCTATGGGACCACTAAGAAATCGTAAAAACTATATGCGTTTCCTTCAACTCGGCATGGTAGCAACTATAATTTTAGGGCTTGTGGTATATTTTAAATTTGGTAATCCCCGCATTATGATCCCCATTCGGACGAGCGATGAATATTTTAATGCTGTTATTTTATCTATGCAGTTCTCCGAATGGTATTGGGCGGCTCGTACTATAACGGTCGTATCTATTATTGCTGGTTCCCTTATTATCGCCAATGCTTGGTGCCGCTTTGTATGTCCTTTTGGGGGCGTAATGGAGTTGCTTCGCAAAATTTCTATTTTTAGAATTTTTAAAACAAATGATTGCGATAACTGTGATGCGTGCTTGCGCGTATGTGAAATGGGAACACGACCAAATGAAATGAATTGTACCAACTGTGGTGATTGCTTACATGTTTGCCATAAAGATGCTATTAGATTTGGTCGGAAAGGTTAATTATGAAAGAAATTCAAGGACAAAGTTTCCTACAAAATCATCCTTGTTACAACAAGGCCGCTTCTGCTAATTGGGGTCGTTTACATTTACCAGTAGCGCCAAATTGTAATATTCAATGTAATTATTGTAATCGTAAGTACGACTGTGCGAATGAAAATAGACCGGGCGTGACGCAGCATGTCTATACGCCACAAGAGGCAGCTGCCTTTGTGCGCAAGGTGTTTGATGCTCGTCAGGATATCTCTGTAGTAGGTATTGCAGGTCCTGGGGATCCTATGTGTGATGCAGACAAGACACTTGAAACCTTCCGCCTCGTGAAAAAGGATTTTCCTCATGTCATGCTTTGTTTATCTAGTAATGGTTTGGCAGTGCCTGATTATGTTAATGACATTGCTGACTTAGGAATTACGCATGTAACGATTACGGCTAATGCTATTGATCCTGAGATTGCAAAACATGTATATTCCATGGTTCGCTATGAGGGTAATATCTACAAGGGAATCGATGGGGCCCGTATTTTATTAGAACGTCAGGCTGAAAGTATCCGGAAGTTAAAGGAAAAGAACATCATTGTTAAGATTAACACCGTAGTAGTGCCTGATGTAAATATGGACCATGTACCAGCTATCGCTAAACAAGCGGAAGCATGGGGTGTCGATTTGATGAACTGTATTGCTATGATTCCGGTTCATGATACGGCCTTTGAAAATCATAGGGGCCCGACTTCAGAAGAAATCAATAACATGCGTCAATTTATTGGTCACTATGTGCCGCAAATGACACACTGCAAACGCTGCAGAGCTGATGCTATCGGTCGTTTGTGTGAAGCGTAGAAGTATAAAAGGCTATATACCGAAGTATATAGCCTTAATGGTTAAGTATTATTTAGTATTATTTAGTATTATTTAGTATTTTTAAGGATTCTATGTAGCGCAGATAATGCGGATACCACATCTTCATGTGTGTTAGCATAGCCAAAGGAGAAGCGCACAGTTCCTTCTGGATAGGTTCCTAGTGTTTGGTGTGCTCGTGGGGCACAGTGGAGACCAACACGTGTCATGATGTGATAAGTAGATTCTAGTTCGTAAGCAATACTTGCTGGGTCCATACTATCGATTGTGATGGATACAACGGCAGTTCTATCTTGGATATCTTGTTTACCAATGATGTTAACAACATCTATTGATTGTAATCCTTCTAGGAAGGCTTGTGTTAACGCTAGCTCGTGGTTGTGAATGTTCTCCATTCCTTGTGACTCAATATAGGAGAGGCCTTCATTGAGCCCGATGATGCCAGGTAGATTTAACGTACCTGCTTCAAAGGCGTCGGGCATATGGGTAGGCATCGTTTCTAAATGTGAGAAGCTGCCTGTACCACCAGCAATAAGAGGGGTT
Organism: Veillonella sp.; assembly: GCF_019414865.1. GTDB lineage: Bacteria > Bacillota > Negativicutes > Veillonellales > Veillonellaceae > Veillonella. The sequence continues at coordinate 2,262 of NZ_DXLG01000052.1, read as the reverse complement.
AAGTTTTGAGCCATTTCTTTGGTTAATATAATACCACCAATACCTTGAGGTCCCAATAAGCCTTTATGACCTGTAAAGCAAAGGGCATCAATATGACATGCTTTCACATCAATAGGAATAACACCTGCCGTTTGGGCTGCGTCTACAATAAATTGTAGATTATGAGTCTTGCAGATTGAGCCAATTGATTCGAGCGGTTGGATGGTTCCACATACATTGGACGCGTGATTGATAATCATAGCCACTGTATTTGGACGAATGAGACTATCCATGCTTTCAAGTTGAATGGAACCGGTCTTGTCACAAGGGATAATGTCAAAGGTAATGCCTTTATCTAGTAGTTGTGTGAGCGGTCTCATAACTGCGTTGTGCTCCATTGAGCTAACGAGCACATGATCACCGGCTTTTAATAGGCCCTTGATGACCATGTTTAAGCTCATCGTCACATTTTGTGTAAAGACGACATGAGATGGATCATGACCGTTGAATAAGGTGTTTAGTCGTTGTCTCGTTGTATAGATAGTGTCCTCTACATCATAGGCGAGAGCATAGGAGCCGCGGTTGATATTGATACCCCGGTTCGTTATATAGTCGGACATAGCGGTGGCGACTGTTGGTGCTTTAGGAAACGAAGTGCTCGCATTGTCTAAATAGATATAGTCCATAGATAATCTCCATAAATAACAATGTATATTTATGGCTATTATATCATGAGTAGCATGTTACTTAGAATCGGAGCATGTACTCATAGAGTTTTTGTGTTTGTAGTTTGAAAGGAGTTTACTATGAGTGGGTCTCATGAAAAACGGAATTTAATTATTGCAGGCCTTATTATTGGTGCTATCGCGGGATTCCTCGTATTAGCTGGAAATCCAGGTAATATGGGCTTTTGTATTGCGTGCTTTGTTCGCGATACTGTCGGTGGTCTAGGTCTACATCGTGCCGCACCTGTACAGTACATTCGCCCAGAAATTATCGGTCTTATATTAGGGGCTTATCTATTGTCCATGATTCGTGGCGAACACCAAAGTAAAGGTGGTTCATCTCCAATTATTCGATTTATTCTTGGCTTCTTTGTTATGATTGGTGCTTTGATGTTCCTTGGCTGTCCAATTCGTATGATTTTGCGACTTGGCGGTGGTGACTTAAATGCTTTGTTCGGCATTGCCGGCTTTGCAGGTGGTATTGGATTTGGTACTATATTCTTGAAAAAAGGCTATTCTTTACAACGCACTTATGCATTGAGCAAATTAGAATCTGCTATGATGCCTGCTATTCAAGTAGGCTTGCTCGTACTTGTTGTAACAGCACCAGCATTTATCTTCTTTAGCCAAAAAGGTCCTGGCGCTATGCATGCTCCATGGCTCATTTCTTTGGCGGCTGGCCTTGTAGTAGGTGGCTTATCTCAATTTAGCCGACTTTGTACGGTTGGGGGCTTTAGAGATTTATTCTTGTTTAAAAAATCTATTCTTATCTTTGGCTATTTAGCAGTTCTCATTGGTGTATTCGTTGTAAATATTAGCTTTGGTAACTTCCATCTAGGCTTTGAAAACCAACCGATTGCACATACAGATGGATTGTGGAACTTCCTAGGTATGGCGCTTGCAGGTTTCTGTAGCGTATTGCTTGGTGGTTGTCCATTGCGTCAGTTGATTATGACTGGTGAAGGTAATTCTGATTCTGCGGTTACAGTACTTGGCCTTGCAGCTGGTGCGGCATTCGCTCATAATTTCGGTTTAGCAGCTTCTGGTGATGGTCCTACACTAAATGGTGAAATTGCTGTAGTTGTTGGCTTTATTGTGGCACTTATTATTGCTGTAGTTAATACAAAACGAGCAAATGCGTAGATTAGAAATGAGTGATTATGAAATATATTGCAACATTTTACTCTCACTTTGGAGCGATTCGCTTCAAGCGTGAAGCCTCTGAAGGGGTAACTAATATAGAACTCCGTCCGGTGCCCCGCGATTTGAGTTCCTCTTGTGGAACGAGTGCATCCTTTGATGCTAGTGAAAGTTTTACTTTCACAGAGGATCCAACAGAGGAGATTGAACAAATCGTAGCTGTAACAGAGGACGGTTATACAACTATATATGAAAGTCCCAATAAATAAGGCCTAAAGCCTATTTAGAGCTGTTAATGTAAACAGTTCTCCAATTATTATGTCATGTAAAAGAGGAGCTATCCGTTGAGATAGCTCCTTTTGGTTATTGTCTTTAGACTGGTTCGCGACGTAGTCGCGAATCATTAAACCACCCGCTA
>NZ_DXLG01000051.1 GCF_019414865.1 Veillonella sp. | reverse complement strand
AGTTATTACTGTGTGTGTGGTAAGATTAGTATATATATTTATTTTATTCATAATGTGTATGGGAGATCATTATGACCCGTAAAAAGTGGTGTCTCATAGGGGCTGCAATTTTAGGATTTTCTGCAGTTGGTGTTAGTATAAACCCTATAGCTAAGACCTATGTAGCACCTATGGTTAAAGAACAAGTAAATAATACCATAAACGGATCTGTGGACTATGATTCTCTTCGTATCAATTGGAATGGTGATGTAGTTTTATCTGATGTGGTGATTAAAGATCGGGATGGTCACTTAGTAGGGACGGCACAAGATGTAGCTGTTGGGGTTAAACTATCTGCATTACCAAGTATAATTGGGGGTAACACATCAGGGGCGACAGCTATATCCAATGTTACCGTGGATGCACCTGATCTTCACATATGGCAATTGAACGAGGGGTCTTGGAGTATAGAAAAGTTAGTTAAACCATCTGATCCGAATAAATCGGGTAGTTTTGATGGTGATATTACCATTAATAATGGCCATGTAGCGCTGCGCACTAAAGATGGCGTTAAACGCAATGTTGAAAACCTTGATGGCACCGTTGCTCTTAATATGAGTGGTATGTCCAAAGGGGCATTTACAGCTGATGTAGATGGTTCATCTGTCCTTGTAAATGGCAAAATAGATATGGACGATGTATCTAATTTCGATGTCTTTGTACAAGCCGATGAAATTGATACTGCTGGTATTATGAGCTTTATTCCGTTGCGCAAAGATCTTGTTGTTACGAAGGGGAAATTACAAGATTTACATCTCAATGTTAAAAGTGAAGATGGACAATATATTATGAGTGGCAATGTAGGCTTTAAAGGTTTAACAGGCACTTATAAGCGGGGCAATACGATGTATACCATTACTGATGGTGAAGGTCGTATTATGCTCAATCATGACCAAATTGTTATTAGCCACAGCTCTTGGCGTATCAATGATCAAGCAGCTAAGCTTAATGGTCTCGTTACCTTGGGGAAAGACGAAGAATATCTTAATCTTAATGTTGTAGCAGATAAGGTAAATCTAGAAGCCATTACAGATGTGGGGGTTACTGGTATTGTCGGTGGTCGTGCTCATATTGGAGGCACTACTGTAGCGCCGCGGGTGGATGCAACCATAGGCAGTGATGGTATTTCTTATAAAGGGTACCATGTGGATCGCGTACAGGGAAATGTAGTATACGATAATGGATTAGTTCGTATCGATGATGCTCAATTGTCTATTGGCGCTGGTAATGCTAAAGTTAAAGGTCAATACGTCGTAGATACAGGTGATTTTGACGCTATTGCTGATGTTCATGCCTTATCGTTAGATGCTTTTACACAAGATTTGACGATGCCTATTACGGGAACTATTGATGGAGAAATCCACGTTTTGGGTAAGAATAATCAAGTTACAGATCTTGTAGGCGCTGTTCAGGGCCATCAGATTGGGGTCCGTGGTATAGTGTTGGATTCTGTAAAAGCGGATCTAACCCATAGTGACAATCTTACCAATATAACTATGGTTGGAAATATGGGAACTGGATCCTTTAGTGGATATGGTTCTATTCAAAATGGTCAAGTGGATGCCACAATTTCTGGTAATGCGTTACCGTTAACATCACTTAGTTCAATCATAGGTGACGATGTTGCTGGTACTGTTAGCACATCTATTAATGTAAAAGGCGCCTTAGATAATCCTAATGTGACTGGTACTGTATGGGGGCAAGAGGTTCTCTATAAGGGTGCTCATTTTAATGATATTCATAGTGATATTACTTTAGACAATCATGTTCTAACAATTACAAATGGTCATATTGGTGACGGTAGTGGTGGCTATGATATTACCGGTTGGTATAATATCAATACTGACGCCCTAGATTTAAATGCTAAAGCTCGTGCTGTACGTATTGAAAATCTAATTCGTCCTGTAACCGATATTCCTATTACAGGATGGTTTGAAACTGATAACCATATAACTGGGACTGTAGCCAATCCTATTGTAGAAGGCCGAGCTCATTTATGGGATGGGTCTGCATATGGCAAACTTATAACTAACGCTTTTGCAAAGTATAACTATAAAAATGAAAGATTAGAATTTTATCGCTTTGATATTGAAGGTTATGGTGCGACTATTACCGGTGGCGGTACTGTATCAAAAGAGGCTATTAATATTGATTTTGAAGGTAAGAAAATCGATATGGGGAGATTGCTCATCAATACCGACTATAAGGTGGATGGTTTACTAGCAGGCCGTGGTACTATAACAGGTTCTATGGATAACCCTCAGTTTAATGGTTACATTTTATCTGATGCTTTATCTATAAATGGGCAATTATTGACTGATATTCATGGCCACGTGTATGCAGATAAATCCGTCGTAAATGTACAAGATTTTTCGTTTGCTGAATCAAATGGTGGTCGTTATGTTGCCAAAGGTGGCATGAAGCTCGATGATAGTAAACAGTTATTTGGTGTTTTAGATGTTACCAATGGTAGTGTAAAGAACTTATTGGCTTTATTAGATCGAGCTGATGAGCACCTCGATGGTCAATTAAATGGCTCTGTTGAAATTGGAGGTACGAAGGACAATCCAAGTGTTATTGTAAATGGTAAAATTAACGATGTTAGCATTGATGATAAGGTAGTAGGGGATGCAACAATTGATGCTAGCCTAGCTAATCGTAAGTTTAAAATTACCACTTTAAAACTACCTGTTGGTGAGGGCCTCATTGCTATGGGTGGTACTTTGGATCTCGATGGGCAAGCTGATTTACAAGTAGCCTTAAAGGATGTCGACATAGTGCCATTCTTACCACTTGTAGGTAAGGATATTCAAGCAACAGGCTGGGTAACAGGTGTTGTGAATGTTACTGGAGAAACTAAAAATCCTAAGGTGGAATTATCTGGTGCAGTAGAGTCCGGTTCGTTCAATGGAATTGGTATTGATGAAGGCTTTGCGTTGGCTACAATGCAAGATCATGTCATTCAAATCCAACGTATTCAAGGCGCTAAAGGAGGCTATAAGCTCAGTATTTATGGTAAAATTCCATTGGCGGCTCTTTATACATCTGGTTATTTAGAAGCTAGTGATGCTAAATCTATGGATGTAACAATTGACTTTAACGAAGCAGATATGGCTGTTATTCCTCTTGTTACTACTAGTGTTAAAGATGCAACGGGGCCGTTAAAGGGTGCAATTAGGCTTACAGGGACTATAGACCAACCTGAGGCATACGGCACAGTATCTGTACGTAATGGTACTATGAAATTGGCCAATGTAGATAATGAAATTACTGGTATTGACGGAGATTTAATCTTCTCTGGACAACAAGGGGATTTCCAATCTCGTATCAATATGGGGAAAGGTAGTGCTGGTTTAGCTGCTAAGGTAAATTGGTCTGGTCATGAGCTTACCAACTATAAGGCTGCCGTTCAACTTGATGGACTCGATGTTCGTAGCGAATATGTGAGAGGCCCATTAAATGGTGAACTTTACATTGCGGAACGTGATGGATTACCTACCTTGATAGGTAATTTGGACCTAGAAAACATCCAATTTAAGATTCCTCTTTCCTTGCAGTCTAGTGAAAGTAGCACCAACATGGGTGTAGATGTTAATATTCATGCTGGCAAGGGCGTACGCTTATATGATCGAACTCTATATAACATGTTTATCGGTGGTGATGTTCATTTCGGTGGCACATTACAAAACCCAACTGCTAGTGGCCAGTTCGATGTTAAATCTGGTACGTTCAAATACTTAAGTCATGTATTTAATATTACGAAGGGGAATGCACACTTTGTAGGTGGTTCCTATTTACCAAACTTACAATTAGAGGCTGAAACGAATGTAAGCAACTACAATATTATGCTTGGTGTAAAAGGGACTGTAGACCATATGGATCTTACTTTGTCGTCTAATCCTAGTTTGTCTAGAAAGCAAATTATTTCCATGTTAACCTTTGGTCGTGGTGCAGATTCAAATAGTAGTACATTGACAAATGATGATGTGAATGCTGTTGCTACAGCAGGTTTACAAATGTTTGCCTTTGGCTATGTGCAAGATGCATTGCAAAATACATTAGGTTTAGATCGGATTAATATTACGACAGGTTCCATTGATCCTGATGAACCAACTAATAGGGCAACAGCAGGTAATTACAACATTGAAATTGGCAAGTATATTGTGCCAAAGGTAATGCTTACTTATTCTCAAGGTATCAATAATAAACAAAATAAATATGGTGTTGAGTATTCTGTAAAACGAAACCTCAAGTTCACTGCATGGCGTACATCGCAAGGAAACAATTATTTAGGTGGTCGTTGGACAAGAAGCTTCTAAGTTTATGGCTAGAGTGTGCAAATCCCATGGGTATGCACATTCTAGTCATATTAATTTCATAAAATTTGTTTAATATAGTACTCATTCCCAGTATTTTATGCTATAATAATAAAGATTTATTAGTCTTTATAAAACAAGATGTAAACTTTTTATGGGGATGAGTTCTAGGAGGAATTTATGTTTAAACCAAAAGCCTATAAAAGTATGCTTGCAGCATCCGTGTTGACTGCTGTCATGGGGACAGGCAGTGTATTTGCTGCAGAGGTACAAGCTGGCTATACTCCAGATTTAAATAACACAACAACAACTAGTGCAGCAACTACTAATGATGCTACTACTACTCAAGCTGTTTACAATGCTGATGCAGCTACACCTGCAACAACACAAGATGAAACTGATGCAGCTATCTTAGCAGCTCGTGGTGATACAACTGTATCTAGCGATGGTACTGTAGTTAGAGGTTCTGACGGAACTGTTACAGTTAATAATGCTGCTTTGAAAACAGATGACAAACAAGTAAAAATGGTGTCTAAAACTACTGGTGGTACTGACCTCGATAAGGCTGCTGAAAATGGCCAAACTCAAGCTGTTACAACTGTAGAAGCTCAATATGTTACATCTGCTAATGCTGAGTCTATTAATCCATATGTAGGTAAATTGATTACTGGTTTATCTATTTCTGGTGTAACAGCTGAACAACAAGCACAATTATTGCCTATCTTGACAGAAAAAATCGGCGATGCTGTATCTGTTGATGGTGTATTTAAAGACGTAACTAACCTTGGTAATACTGGTTACTTCTCTGAAGTAAACCCTGTATTTACAACAGTACCTGAAGGCGTTAAATTGGACTTTGCTGTTACAGTAAATCCAATTACTACTGGTGTAGCTTTCGAAGGTAATACAGTTTATACTTCTGAAGTATTGACTAAATTCATGGACCTTCAACCAGGTCAAGTTCTTAACTCTGTATACGTAGGCCAAAAGGTTCAAGGTATCAACGCAGCATACGCTCGCGATGGCTATATGTTGGCACATGTTGATGGTATTCGCGTAGATGACCAAGGCGTGCTTCATGTTCATATCGTAGAAGGTATTGTTGAAGATATCATTCCTGCTGGTAACAAGAAAACTCGCGATAAAGTTATTACTCGCGAATTCGTTCAAAAGAAAGGTAAACCTTTCAATAAATTCTTGGTACGCCGTTCTGTAGAACGCGTATACAACCTAGGCTTCTTTGATGATGTAAATGTTCGCATGTTGCCAGGTGATCAAGACCCTAACAATGTAATCATTGAAATCGATGTTTTGGAACATAAAACAGGTACTATTACATTAGGTGCTGGTTACTCTAAATCTGATGGTTTGATGGGTATCATTGAATTTGGTGAAGATAACTTCCGCGGTACTGGTGATAAATTCAAAGTTCACTGGGAAATCGGTGGTAAGAAAAAATACAAAAACTACCAAATCTCTTACTTGAAACCTTGGATTGATAGCAAAGGTACATCCTTGGGCTTCTCCTTCTTCAACCGTGAAGATGAATACACTGATTACAACGAAGATGGTAATGAAGTAGCTGAATATAACAAGAAATCTCGTGGTTTCAATATTTCCTTCGGTCGTCAAACAGGGGAATATACTCGTGATTACTTAACTCTTGAATCCCGTAAAGATTCTTATAAATGGGATGATGATGACAGCTCCGGCTTCCGTTATGATAAAAATGCGGGCAAAGGTAAAAATTGGAATAATGGTTCCTACAACTTTGCAAATGATAAATATGTAGATAAAAACTTTGGCCGTATCAATTCCATTACATGGCAAAAGGTATACGATTCCCGTGATAATATTTATGAACCTACACGTGGTCGTCGTATTTCTTATACAGCACAATGGGCTGGTCATGGCTTAGGCGGTGACTTCGACTTCTACAAATTCACAGCTGAAGCACGTATGTATAAAAAACTAGGTGCTAAGAATGTATTGGCATTCCGTGCGCGTGGTGGTTTTATCCAAGGTGATGCTCCTTATAGCCAATTGTTCACATTGGGTGGTGCAGACTCCTTACGTGGTTACGAAGATGATCAATTCCGTGGCAAGTATATGTACAATGCTACATTGGAATTCCGCTTCCCAATCGTTAAAAAGGTTAGTGGTGTATTGTTCACTGATATCGGTGATGCATGGGATGCACCAAATGTATCTTGGTACAACAGCAAGAAAACATTTAACTATGGCGTTGGTGCTGGTGTTCGTATTACTACACCAATTGGCCCAGTTAAACTTGATTATGGCGTGGGTAAACATAAAAATAAATTCCACTTCAGCTTCGGCACACAATTCTAATATAGTAAATGTATATGGTGGAGGCCTCTTTTCTAAAGAGGCTTTCACCAATATCTCTATATGGCATCCTTTGATGCAGTAATTTAAAGAAATGAGGGCACTCTATTATGATGCGAATGATGAACAACAAGGCGAATGTGAAAATCTTTTCCATCGTCATTGCTGCTATTTTTATTATTGGTATTGGCGCATTAGCGTATACACAAATGGCTACACCAAGCGGTAATAGTGGTAATAGTACAATTGGTGTTATCGATACATCTCGTATGATGTCTCAAGATAATCCAATTTATATCTCTGCAGCTCAAGAATATATGAGCTATCAAAGCCAATTACAACAAGAAACACAAGCTAAAATTGATGCAGCACAAGATGATGCGACTAAACAAAAGCTCGCTGAAGAAGCACGTCAAAACTTAGCAAAAAAAGATCAAGAAATTGCTAAATCTGTTCAAGATAAAGCTATGGAAGCTGCAAAAGCAGTGGGCGACGCTAAAGGTCTTAGCGTTGTTATGACTAAAGACACAGTACTATACGGTGGCGTTGATATTACAGATCAAGTATTAAAAAAACTAGCTACTGATGCAAAAAAATAAACTGTAGTTCTATGTAAGGGAGAACGACAATGAACGGGAAAAAACGATATATCGGATTTGCCATATTTCTCGTTGTTGCATTATGTGCTATGGTTTGGGCCTATGGATTTGTGACAAATCGTCAGCAGAGTCCTGATGGGGTATCAATAGGTGTTGTACGTATTGATGATGTATTAGAATTTAATCCTTCTTATGAGGATTATAAACAAGCTAAAAATGAATTGGATCTTTTGCAACGTCAATATGAATTAGAACAACAAGCTTTAAATGCCAAGTCAGAGACACAAGAGGAACAGTTGAAATCTCTTGCATTAGATTCAACCTTGTCAGGTGCTCTTACGGTGGAATTGCAAACTCGTATTGCAACAAAAGAAAATGAATTGAATCAGCAATTGAATGCAAAACGAAACGAACTTACTCAAAAATATTTGTCGGAATTAAAGGTTAGTTCCAATGAATATGATCTTGAAATCGTTAATCTCCAATTAGATTTATATGCTTATGATGCTCGTGTGTATATTGATGATGCACAAAAGCAAGCAGCTATGGCAGAGAAGGCTAAGAAAGAGGAGCGATTAAAGGAATTATTAGCTAAGAGAAAACCATCGAATCTTGATGTAGACTCTATTAAGGCTAAAGTACAGGCAGAACTTGCGCCTATGCAACAAAAAGGTCAAGAAGAACTTAACCAATATGCTGCAACCTTACAAAAGGAATTGGCGGCTAAACGAGATACTATGGTTCAACAACAAGCACAATCGATCATTGCTAATAATAACTTACCTGTAGCACAGGATTGGAATGATTCTTGGGCTAAAAAGCTTTCAGATAAAGAAGCTGAAGTGAGTGCACTTCATGAAGCCATTTTAGAAGATGTTCGTATGCGCGTAGCAATTATTGCAGAGGAACAACATTTGGATTTAGTCATCATCGATGATGGTGGTAATATTAAGGGGCTTGATATTACTGATGCAGTGAAGGCGTCCTATCGAGTTCAATAAGGAGTTATATTATGAATAAACGTATTAAATCTTTAGTATTAGGTGCATCTTTAGTAGCTTCCATGGCTATTTTAGGTGGTTGTGGTTCTAATAATGTTGGTTACGTTGATAGCGTGAAAGTAGCAAATAGTACTGAAAAAGGTATTGAAATTACTAAAGAAATTAACGCTAAAAAAGCTGAGCTAGATGCTAAAATCGCCGCTGCTGATGAAGCATCTAAACAAAATGTATTTAACCAAGCTAATCAAGAATTAAATGCCTTTGCAAATGCAAAAGCTCAAGAATATCGCCAATATCAAGAACAAAAAGTTGGTGAACTTGTAAAAGAGAAAAAACTTGATGTAGTTATTGAAAAAGGTGCTGTTGTAGGCGGTGGTACTGATGTAACTGACGACTTGATCGCTAAGATGGGTAAAGCTTCTGATGACCAAATTAAGGAAGCTGAAAATGCTGCTAAAGCGCAAGAACAACAAGATGCGCAACAAAATGCTCAACAATCTGGTCAAGCTACAGCAGTTAATACTGAAGAAAGTGCACAATAATTAAGAATTATCACAGGGGGAGGAGTTTACCTTGGAAAAAACTTTACAGGAACTCGCAACATTAGTAGGCGGTCGTGTTGTAGGTGATGGCTCTATTGTTATTACTGAAACACGTAGCTTTGAACAAGCAGTAAAACAATCCATAACTTTTGCAGTAGGTGAATATGTTGAACATATTGCGTTATGCCAAGCGGGTGCTGTGATCGTTGAATCTGAAGTGAAAGATGCACCGATGGCACAAATCGTAGTCGATAATGCAAAAGCAGCATTTGCACAAGTATTAGAACTCTTCCATCCACCTGTTGTTGTTCCTAGAGAAGTGCATAGGACAGCTATTATTGGTAACAATGTAACAATTGGCAAAAATGTTGCTATTGGTGCCTATTGTGTTATTAATGATAATGCAGTCATTGGTGATGATGTAACAATTCGTCCATATGTTTATATTGGGCACAATGTGCGTATTGGTGAAGGTTCTGATATTTACGCTGGCGCTATTGTTCATGAAAATTGTATTTTAGGCAAACGCGTTGTATTACGTGCTAAAGCAGTAATTGGTGGCGAAGGCTTCGGTTTTGCTACAGAAAATGGTGTACATACACATATACCACAAGTTGGTAATGTTATTCTTGAAGATGATGTTGAAGTTGGTTCTTGTACAACTATCGACAATGCTACAATGGGCTCTACTTTAGTACGTCGTGGTACGAAGATTGACAATCTTGTTCATCTTGGTCACAATGTTGAGATTGGTGAAGATTGCTTCCTAATCGCTCAGGTTGGTATTGCCGGAAGTACTAAATGTGGTAATCATGTTATCTTTGCTGGACAAACTGGTTGTACTGGTCATATTACGATTGGTGATAATGTACAATTTGCTGGTAAAACTGGTATTACAGGTAATGTACCATCCAACTCTATTATGGCAGGCTATCCAATGAGACCTCATAAAGAATGGTTAAAATTGGCTGCTTATGAAAATCGTTTGCCAGATATGGTGAAAACTGTAAAACAATTACAAAAAGAAATTGACGCTTTGAAAGCACAGCTTAAGGAGAGCTAATAATCCATGTATAGGTTTATGAAAATCTTTAGTGCCTTTATTTGCTTATTACCTAAAGGTTTGCAATATGCTATTGGTACATTGCTTGGTGAAATTGCGTGGCTAGCGGTGCCGCCTAAACGCAAGCGCCTAGCAATCGGCCAAATTCTATTCTGTAATATTACAGATGATCCAAAAGAAGCTCGACGTATTGCGAAAGCTAGTACTACACGCTTTGGTCGCATGATTATTGATGTATTACGCTATCCAGAGATTAAGGATGGCGCATACAAAGATATGGTGGAGTTTATTAATCGAGAGTACTTAGATGATGCCTTGGAAAATGGTCGAGGTGCAATCTTAGCCGCTGTTCATAGTGGTAACTGGGAACTCCTTGGCGGTGTTCTTGCTTCGGAAGGGTATCCGTTGATTTCTGTGGCAATGAAACAGAATGGTGATGCGGACAAGTTTATCAATGAATATCGTCGTATCATGCACCAACATGTAACCTATAAAACTGGGGTACGAGAAATGATCAATGAACTTAAAAAAGGTGCTTTTTTAGGCCTTATTATGGATCAGGATCCTGGTGATGATGGTGTACTTGTTCCATTCTTTGGTTATGAAACTTTAACGGCAGCAGGTCCAGCTGTATTGGCTCGTATGCAAGACGTACCAATCATTTTTGTGACTATACATTATAGTCCGTTTTCTGAAAAATATGAGATTGAGGTACATCCACCAATTTATGTGGAACGTACAGACGATAAAAAGCGTGATATAGCGGTTACCACAACTCTTTTAAATGAGTTTATTGAAGATTATATTCGTCGATATCCTGAAGATTGGTTCTGGCTTCACAATCGTTGGAAGTGGACACGTCGTTTCTATGGCGAACAAATTGAAACACCTCCAGATGTATTTCACTAGTTAATAAATATAAAGAGATTTTACATGCCTACTTATGTAGTATTGATTTAAATACCGCATAAATTAAGCATCGTAAAGTCTCTTTTATTTTTATGGTGCATAATACAGTAT
>NZ_DXLG01000050.1 GCF_019414865.1 Veillonella sp. | reverse complement strand
ATATTTAATTGCGGTATATTCCACTCATTATGTAAATAGATGTTACAAATGATCTCATCGCCTATTGAATTATTAGCTATAAATTGATAGCGCCCTAATTCTTCATTGCTATATACTCTTTCAACCTGATTTAAAGTAGTAGCACCCCAAAATCGACTAAATTCTGACCAAATAATTTCCGTATCAACTTGAGATAATTCAACCTGTAGTCTATATGTTATGCCAACTTTGCATCGTTTTTTTAAGCCCTTTTCGTCAGCACTACAAACCTTAGTGGAGCCTTTATCAAAAGACCATTCTAAACCATTTAACGATTGAACTTGGGTAGAAATGAGATTTTTAAAATTTGAAAAATCTCCGAGAAAATGTTTACACGCTACCTCAAATGTATCTAGTCTATCTATATTACTCAATTCACAATACCTCTTTTAAAGTATTTACCTACTATTTTTCGTAATATTGTTTCATTTGTGTATAGCCATTAACGATGACTTCAATTTCACCTGTTCTAGGATGGAAGATAAGACCGTGAATAGGTACGTCTTTCGGAATCAAAGGATTCATACGCAATTCGTCTACAGTGTCTTCTACATTTTCAGCAGGGTGTGTAAATCCATCTGCCCAGCGTTCCATTTCTTTACGGACCATATGAATCGCTTCTGGTGCAATACCACGAGCCAACATTTTTTCTGTTAGATCTTTCGCTGTAGTTTTTGCCATACCACATTCGTGATGACCAATGATAAAGATTTCATTAACGCCTAGCTCATAAATACATACAAGTAAACTACGTACAACGCCATCAAAGGGACCTGTAATACAGTTCCCTGCAGTCTTTACAATTTTCGCTTCACCTCGGCCAATATCCATGGAATCTTCTAAGAAGTTAACAAGACGTGTATCCATGCATGTAACGATTGCCATTTCACGACTAGGCATCTTACTGCATTTAGTATCTGTTTCTACGTAACCTGTATTTTGATCTTCTACATATTCTCTATTATGGGCTAAAATATCATCTAATAAACTCATAGTACCTCCTATATAAAAAGACCTTGGCATACAACCAAGGTCTCTATATCAATAATGGTCGATATAAATATTATATCATATTCAGTTGTATCCATTCTAAATCACTACTAGTCTTAGATCATTATTCTCCAAAAATAGAATTAGAATAATTAGAGTTAAAACTTATCTATCAGGTGTAGATAGTGCTTCGATAGCTACGCTACCACCGCGTACAACTTCAATGCGATTGACGAACATATCTTTAAATAGAGCAATCATGTCGTTATTTTTAGATACTGTTTTTACACATTGTACGAGAACGGATTTGCGGTTATAATCGACTACCAACAAGTCAAAGGTTTGAGCAATGCGGAAGATTTCTTGTTTATCTGCTTCTTTGCAACTGTTGACCTTAATAAACAATAGTTCTTTCTTTGTAATCGGCATATCCGTAAAGTCGATAACCTTAATTACCTCAACACTGCGATTAAGCTGTTTAATGATTTGTTCGTATGTCAAATCGTCGCATGTGAGCTCAATGGTCATACGAGACATGGTATGATCTTCTGTCTCCCCTACAGTCAATGTATCTAGGTTATAATTTTTACCTGCGAAGAGGCCTGAAATTTTAGCCAATACGCCGATTTGGTTTTCTACATACGCTGAAATACAGCGTTTTTCCATATGTAATTCCATAGCCCCTCCTATTTTTTATCCTTTAATAACATATCATTTAAAGATTTGCCAGCTGGTACCATTGGCAATACATTGAGCTCCGTTGGAATGATGAACTCAAGTAATGTAGGACCATCTTTGAAAGTATCTGCCAATTGGAACCCTTTTTCGATATCCTCTACCTTAGTAATGCGCATTGCCTTTGCACCATAAGCTTCTGCCAATTGTACAAAGTTTGGAACATATTCAAACTCATCATTATCGATCATATCACGCGTCACAATAGAGCTTTCATCCATCAACAAATTAGTACAAGCATATCTTTTGTCGTAGAACAATTGTTGCCATTGGCGTACATTACCAAGGAAGCCATTATTCAAAATGATTAGTGTTACAGGTAAACGGTAATGCATAGCTGTGGCAAATTCTTGGATATTCATTTGTACGCCACCATCGCCACAGATAGCAAATACTCGTTTATCAGGGTTGCCGATTTGAGCCCCTAACGCCGCTGGGAACCCATAGCCCATCGTGCCAAGGCCACCAGATGTCAACATTTGGTGTTGTCCTTTAATTTCAAGGAACTGAGTAGTCCACAATTGATTTTGTCCTACATCAGTAGCAACAATAGGTCGTGCATAGTGGTTATTAATATAATCAATAACAATTTGAGGTGTTAAGCCCTCTTCACCAGCTTGTGTAACAGGGTGCTCAGCCTTAAGTTGTTGTAATTGCGCAGGCCATTCACCAAGATCATGAGGTTCAATATATTCCAATAATTTTTCAATAGCTAATTTAGCATCTGCTACGATTGGAATATCCACCTTAATATTTTTAGAAATAGATGCTGCATCCACATCAATATGGATAATCTTACAATTTTGTGCAAAGGTACTTAATTTGCCTGTAATACGATCGTTAAAGCGTGTACCAATAGAAATCATTACATCACAATCAGTGAGTGCCACATTCGGTGCATAGCCACCATGAATACCAATATTGCCGAGATATAAAGGATGTCGACTATCGATAGCACCTTTACCCATCAATGTAGTTACAACAGGAATGCCTGTTTTTTCTACTAGCTTCATCATGAGATCGTTAGCACCACTAATGCTAACGCCACCGCCTAATAAGAATAGTGGTCTTTTAGCCTTGCTGATAATAGAGCATGCTTTTTTTACTTGTCCTACGTGAACTGTTGTATTTGGTTTATAGCCACGAATATTAACCTCTGTAGGATACTCATCAGAACCCATAGCCTTTTGAATGTTTTTAGGAACATCCACCACTACAGGACCAGGACGACCAGTACGGGCAATATAAAAGGCTTCTTTCAAAATACGCCCTAGCTCTTTACGATCACGAACGGTAACAGCATATTTACAGATATTACGCACAATACCAACCGTATCCACCTCTTGGAATGCGTCATTGCCCATGAGTCCCAAGTCTACTTGACCTGTAATACAAACAAGGGGCACACTATCAGCGTATGCTGTAGCAATACCTGTCACAAGGTTTGTCGCACCTGGTCCAGAGGTTACCATACAAACCCCTACCTTACCCGTGCTACGAGCATAACCATCTGCTGCATGAGCCAATGCTTGCTCATGACGTGGCAAAATTACTTTTACCTTATCTTGTTTATATAATTCATCCATGATATCAATGGTTGCTGCCCCAGGATAGTTGAATAGTATATCCACCTGCTCCTCTTGAAGGGCCTTCACCACATATGCTGCGCCTGAAATCATAGGTGCCTCCTTAACTATGTAAAAAATGCATATCGCATTCTCAATATTCTCATTCGATATATCCAAAAAATTGAATATCTTATATAGATGTGTTATACTCAGTAGTGTACCACATGTTGTGGTACATGAGTATGTAATAAATCTCAAATTATAGAAATATATATTAATTTTGTCTGGAAAGGACTGTAAAACCATGAAAGAAATCTTAGGTTTCCACTTAAACGGTTGCCCTTATTGTGCAAATGCATTCCGTGCTATCGATGAACTTGTTGCAGAAAACTCTGCATATGCAGACATTCATATCAACTGGGTTGAAGATCAAGACGCTCATGAGCTCTTCAAAACTCACCCTTATGAGTACTATCCAAACTTATGGTTCGACCTCGACAAACAATATGAGGCTCAACCTGGTGAAAGCTATGACCAAACAAAAGCATTAATCAAAGCTGTATTGGACAAAGCAATCGCATAAGATTATTACATGAAAACGTGATAAAACCATTAAAAAGAGGCTAGCATGGCTAGCCTCTTTTTTTGTCTTTCCATTCAAGATACATATGTCTAATGACTTGGATCGGCGATACCAGTAACATCCTTGGTCCACCATAACGCATAATTTCACGGATTTTTTCACGATAATTAGGTGCATAGCAATGGGTTTTACATACACTACAGAATGTTTTACTTTCCATATGAGGACATGCATCAATGCGATGCTCCGCATATTCCCAAACCTGCTCGCAAGCCTCACATAGCTGCCCCTTAGGAGTATGGTGCTTATTATGACAATAGATGCCAATAATTTGGTACATAGTTTTTAGTTCTAACTTACGTTTTTCATCAACTGTCATACTACCCTCCTATTTCACAGACCATGATACCCATGCCACTTTATCAACTGTTTTATTATGGATTTCTCCATTAATGGCTAATGGTTCAATGAGATTCCTAATTTCTACTTTCATATCTTCTATATCGCCCCATGTATTATTATGAAGTCGCATAGCAAAGTAATTAACCGCTTTATCAAGGCTCATAACCTCTGTTTCAGGCACTGTTTTATAAGTCACTTTTACATTATGTCCTATTTCATGGATAACATCTAAACATGCTTTCATCTTACCATCCCAAGGAAATGAATCGCGACCAAAGAAATGTTCAGATAACATATCTACCGTTTCATCACTGCGTTCACTAAAAGCGATCCACAAGCATTTGTCCTTACTTGATTCATGCATGGCGCGAATGTTTTCTACATCAAACATGATAGGGCAAAAAATACTATATGTTAAATCAAAGGTTTTATCCCATTTTAGTTCACGGCGAGTTTCATCAGACCACGGTGCAATATACAAGCTAAGATCTAAACCTTCTGCCTCTGCTAATTGTTTAGCACCACGAATCATACCATCAGATAAATCTATACCTGTTGCCTTATAGCCTTCACGAGCCAATCCTAATGCATAGTCACATACACCACAGCCAATATCAAGGGTACAACCGTCTTTAGGGGGCAAAAGATTTTCATCCTTCAAGAAGGATAAAAACTCTGTAACCTGCGCCTTACGATCGTCCCGATTGTGCATTTCTACAAAGTAATTAGATCGATTATTCCACGCATCTTGCTCATTACGCCAAGTTTCGTCGACGGTGAGTTCTTGTATTCTATTTGTCATTCTATCTCCTCTGTATCACTACATCAAAACTATTCAATGATACAATTTAGTACTTTATTAATCTTAATTAGATAATTTATATGTTATTCATCACGTCCTATATGCCTAGTGTTCCAGCTAGGATGTTCAGATTTTTACAAGGACAATCTTATTGTACATCATTCTCAAAATAAAATGTGTTACTCAAATCACATTTACACGCTATTTCAATACTATCAAATATAAAATCCTATATGGAGCTTTTAGCTGTACCACATCCCCTATATATCACCATAAAAAAACCTCCACTCATTGGAGTAGAGGTTTTCTAAATCATTTATATCAACAATATGCTCATTACTTCGTAGCTGTTCAGATCCAGTAATGAAAGCTTCACGTAGACCCTAATTTCTTCTCTAACAATTTTCTTGTTTCCCTCTTGAGTAAAGGCTTTTTAATCCCGAAAAACACAGCAATGGTGGGAATCAACATATACACTCTTACTCCATTTAGTAGTTCGTGCATGTATTTCCATTCGTTTCTCTCCTATTACTAGAGTTAATATAGCTGTTTCATATATTATTTATATTTATTATAATAAAGAAAAGGAGGCTTTGAAAGTATGGGAAAATATATGATAATCCTTATGTTTCTATTGATCGCTATTGCTGTAGTTTTTGCTACTTATAACTTATCTATAATCAGATCTATGCCTCCTGGAGAGCGTTATAAACTTCTTTACTTTAAGGATGATCAAGTCTCTATAGGCATTGGCTTAGTAAGAAGAACATTTAAATTTAGCGATATTCGTGAGGTACGTTTTTCTAAAGGAAAACAATTCCGTAGTATGGGTAGCTGGGCCGGCAGAATGCAAATTTGTAAACTAAATGGTAAAACAAGCCGTTGGATAGAATTTGATGGTACTGTCTATTACAAAAAGATGGTATATATAACTAATGAAGAAATCATTGATAAATCAATAGACTTACTGATGAATGAATTTCAAGCACGAGGAATTCGTTGTACTAAATATAGATGCTAACATATAATTTTCTGAACTATACATCAACCTAAAGAATAAAGACACATAAAAAGGCTTCTCGAAATTTCGAGAAGCCTTTTATTTGGTGCGCCTAGCAGGAATCGAACCTGCGCACCCGGTTCCGGAGACCGGCGCTCTATCCCCTGAGCTATAGGCGCATGAATACCTAAAAATTATACCATATTACGTTATGGTTCGATAGTATAAAGTATAAAGCAAGATAGTCTGTATATAGAAAAGGCCTTACTATTAAATCAATTCAAGATTGGAATAACTATAGTTAAACTCAATCACTATTGCTACATCATCTAATAGTAAGGTCTTTATATTTATATTTTTTCTTTAATCAACGCTAATAGAGCATCACAGCTACGACTGACATCATCATAGGTTTCATCAAAATTTCCCGTATACCAAGGATCCTTTACATCTCGGCTTTCACCAACAAAAGACATGGCCTTGAATACCTTAGAATCTAAATCATCACCAATAATTCGTTTTAAATTACGTCCATTATTTTCATCCATAATAATGAGGTAATCGAAGTTGTGATAGTCATCAACAGTTACTTGACGAGCCTTACGACGAGTATAAGGAATACCCATTTCATCTAGTTTTTGCTTAGTCCCATAATGGGTGTCGTTTCCTATCTCCTCACGAGATGTGGCGGCAGACTCAACGTAAATAGAATCGCTAAGTCCAGCTTTCGCAACGATATGCCTCATATAAAACTCAGCCATCGTTGAACGACAAATATTACCATGACAAATGAATAAAATTTTAACCATCATAACTCCTATAGTACCTAACCAAGCGCTAAGGTATTAACGTACAAAGTTCGTAGATACGTTTTTCTCTGTATCTGGATATGGTACACCTTGTTCCTTAGCTACAGCAAAGCTACGCATCATCCAAACCATATTTCTAGCCAAGTTGCGCATTGTTTGCATACCTTCTTCATCTTGCTTAGCATCTTCGGCTACTAGACCATGGCTAATATTCCAATATGTAGAGCCTGCAATTGGCATTTGAGAAATACCAAAGTATTTATTAAGTACATCAAAGGAAGCCGTTGTACCACCGCGACGAGCTACGGCGATAGATGCACCTGGTTTAAAGGCAAATGGATTTGGCTTTACACTTTCTGCACTAAAGAATACGCGATCTAAAAAGGATAAAATACGTCCACTCGGATGTGCATAATATACAGGTGTTGCAAAGATAAAGCCATCTGCATCCTTCGCTTTTTCTACAAAGGCATTTACATCATCATCCTTAAATACACATTCACCATGTTCAAAACAATAACCGCATTGAATACAATCTCGAATCGGCTTATTACCAAGTTGAATGACTTCAGTATCTACATTTGCCTCAGTAAAGACCTTTTGTACTTCTTTTATAGCTTGCATTGTTGTGCCATTCACATGACTACTACCATTTACGATTAAAACTTTCATATTATATCCTCCTAACTCTTACTTAAGAAGTTACATATTAACTAGCCTCTATATACTATCATAGAAATACAAAATTGTTAAAGTCTGCCTATCACAGCAAGCCAGTTAATATTGTCTATTTGCCGATAAAGAATAATTCACATAAACACTTTTACAAAAAAACTCTGTAGCAACTCAATTCAAGCTACTACAGAGTTTTCATATATTTAATTAAAAGTTATGTCTAACGCCTGCATCGATACGCCATGTATTATCTATAGTAGCACCAAAGTTTTTAGTGAATGTACCATATAGATATGTACTAGGACGAACGCTCCAAGAACCGCCGATTTCCGCATCAAGCCATGTATCCTTTAAATCTACAGTTGTTTGTACTGTTGGATTACCTGGTGCAGAATATGTAGTATTTACCTTACCAGAGAATTCATGAGCTAGTGCTAGTTTTGCAAAGATATTAGATTTTTCTGTTTCTTTACCAATACCAATACCAAGTCTACCTACCGCAGAGTTTACAGCATCAGATTTCACATGCATGGATCCGCCGCCTGCAATAGTTGCATCATAGGATACACCATTTAAACGCCCTAGAATAAATTCTACACTAGGGTCGATATAGAAACCATTTTGTTTTTTAATACGTTTGCCATATTCAGCACTCAAGGATGTACCAAATGTATGGTAGTTACCATTCAAACGTTGGCCACTAATTGAGTTAAGGCTATAGTCGTTGGATAATCTATTACCACGAGCGATGATATCTATATACCGACCATCCTCATGTTGTTTTGTACCATATAAGGCTATACCGCCAAGCTTACCGTCGCCACTGCCGTTGGCATAAGAGTTGCTAGATGTGCTGTAATCAATAGCACCACCAAAAATCCAACCATTAGTTGCCTTATGGTCGTAACCAACTTGTACGCCATTGTATGTCATATGTGCATCAGCACCATCTGTAATCTTAGATTTACCACCTATATATTTAGCCCATACTCCTTTATCTGTATTAGCTAGACGAAGGTCACCTAAACGACGTTGTAAATTATTAGTATTATTTTTCCACGCCATAACTGTTGAAGTAAGGGCAGATTTTGTGCCACCTACGAGCGATGATTCACTAGCACGAACAACTTTTGTTGTATCATCTACAACGAGATGACCTTGAGAATCAAAATGATCTGCCCCTAGGTCTGCTACAGCACCAGGTGTAGTAACACCTTCATTAATTTGAACTGTTGTGCTAAGCTTCTTATCATTGCCTGTGTATTGTAATTTCTCAGCTAATGCTTGAATATCCTTTTTGTAGCTTGCATCGTCGATGGTATTACCGGAATGGTCGCCTTGCATTGTAATATGGCTATTATCCGCCGCATGTTCAACGATGATTTGCCCTTTTCCTGTATCACTAGCCGGCACACCAAATTTATAAATAGTATTCACATAACCGCTATAGTTCTGAATTGTTATAGGCCGCGCATCGATAGGATGAATGTTACCTACTGCAGTTGGGTTAACACCACCTACAAAATTACGAACCTTACTGCCCTTGTATAGGTATGCTGCATTATCCCCTGATGGACGTTCTTTTTTAGGTGTAGGGCGCTCTATACCAATCCACTCATTATTCCAAGTAGCACCATTTTGTAAGTAAATATCTGCACCAGAATTATGAGGATTTTTATTGCTTTCAGCATATTCATTTAATACAGCACCTGTGAGGCTAGAATTTGGTGTTGTGAAAGCTAAACCTACATTCGTCGGTTCTTCATTATGGTTTGGATCGCGACCATAGTCCTTATCGATTAAGCCTACATTACCAACAACAACCAAGTCATGAGTGCCTGGATGTTTGCCATCAGCGCCTGCATTAACATATACATCCCCTTCTTCTGCTACTACAGAATAGGTATCAGATGTTTCTACAGGATGAGTGATAATCTTACCGCCTCCATCAACAAGGATATGACCTCGTTGATTGACTTGTAAACCAGAGCCGATAGCATCGATATCTACATTACCTTTCACATGAATATTAGTATCACCATAGTCTCGATCAGGGTTATCTTTACTTAGACGTGGTACCTTACCGCCATAACCAGCATAGACTGCACTCATATAATAATGACCTAATTCTCGCTTCGATGCTGGTGCATCATTCTTTAATCGTACAATAAGGTCTTTATCTACCGTTAGTTGTGAACCAAAGCCATTATAAATACCTGTAACATTCTTACTTTTACCAGCCTCTGTTAAACTTTTACCATGTACATTAACTGTTAATGTATCCTCTATGTGTTTAACCTCAGGTTGCGTTTGTACTGGTGACCCCATTGTTAAACCCAGCAACTCCTCTGCTTTATCGCTTGTTACAGTAATTTCTGTTGCTATCGCAGAATAAGATATACCAGTTAAAACTAAAGCAGCCATCACAGCGGATAAATGGCGATGTAACTTCATAATAATCTCTCCTTTTACTTACCTTGTAGGTAAGTGTCCTCACAGAACACATTTACATTTTTATTTGCTCAAAATATAAAAAGACCCCCTTAGTCCAACTAAGGAGGTCTTCTATTAACTCACACACTCGGTAAGTACTAAAATTACTAATTATTATTCTTCAGGAGAAATAAGGAAGGACAATGCACTAAAGTATTTATTTTGTTCCCCTTTAGTTTGTGTAGGGAATGCAACTTCAACACCTACTACATTTAAGCCATCTGCTGTAACAGCTACAGTAGCTTTACCATTTTCATCGGCTTTAGCTTCACCAGTTAAATCATTTACTAAATCTTTGATAAGAGGTGCATTCGCATATGGTTTACCATCTTTAAACACTTGGATTTCATAGGTATCACCTTTTCTTAATGTCAATGGATTAACAGAAGGTACAATTTGAATAAATGCATTCTTATCTACAAATGGTTTTGCTTGTGCATTCCAGTAATGAACATCATATTTGATAGCATGTGTACTCTTAACCGCACCAGGAACTTCGGTGATTGGTTTATGAATTGTTTTACCATCTTTAGTCTTAGTCCAGTAGCCATAATCGAAATTAGTTACAGTTACACCAAGATCTGCTGGTGGAACAATAGCTATATTTTTTTCATGCTTCACAACTTGTACTGGAATTTGTTTGCCTTGTACATCATATGCAGTAATATTTTTTACCATATCTGCACTATAAGCATTATCTACAGGACCCTCACCTAATACAAGTACTTTTTCATCTGTACGGTTAGCGAAGAACACACCATGTGCATCAACAGAAGAGCATACACAGCCTGCAGCTAAACCTACAGCAAATAAAGAAGCTAGAATTTTCTTATTCATAAGAACCTCCATAATCAATAACTTGTTTCAACAAACTTGATATTATTATACAGCCTTCCATACGTTTCGTATATACCAATACCCCTATAACTTAGTTAATATGCAGAGTTAGTATATACAAC
>NZ_DXLG01000005.1 GCF_019414865.1 Veillonella sp. | reverse complement strand
CTAAAGCTGACAAAGCCGTAAAAGCTGATGCAAAAAAAGTTGAAAAAGACGTAAAGGGCAATAAAAATGCCGCAGTAGCTCAAAAAACTGAACCTACTCGCACAGTTCGTCCTGTTCGTCGCAGCACGTTAAAAGCACTTGATCAAAAACAACAAGCTGCTTTGGAAGATAAAGTATTCGCTGAATTGAATAAAACATACAAAACAGAAGATGCTTTCCAAGATTACGGTGTAATGTACTGGCGTGACAATCAATTGCACGTAGCTTTGAAAACAGATAGCGATATTTCCACAGTTAAAGCAAACCTTGCAGCACGTGGTGATTCCACTGTAAATAACTACGTTGTAGTTGAACCATCCCAATACAGCCAAACTGAATACGATGCAATCGATGCGAACTTCCGCAACTATTACAACAAAAACGAAAAAGCTGGTACAATTCTAGCTACATTCCCAGATGTAGAAAACAACCAACTTTACGCTGTTGTAACAACTGCATCTAAAGCAACTCAACAAGGAATCTCAAAATTATTCGGTTCCAAAGTAAAAATGACAGTAAAACGCTAATCGGCGTTCACTCAACTAGCCAAGGCAGCGTATACGCTTAGTATTACGCTGCTTTGTTTATATCACTATGCATGCCCTATTATTCGCTATATAATGAATATAGATTTTATTGTTGGTGAAAGTTTATATTCTTCGGCTATAGAACGGTAGCCATTTACCATAATTAGGAAGGATTTTTATGTACAAGAATACCCCTTACGCATTACGTGCCCTCGTTCTTGGCACATTATTAGCTACAACAGGACTTGGCTTTGCTTCTGCAAATACTACGACTCAGGCTCCTGCAACTACAGCAGCATCCACAAAGGTTGAAGCACCTAGTGTAGCCTCCACGCAAGCAGTTACTATAAACACAGCTGCTCCTAATGTAGCAACAACTAAAGCAGAGGCTCATAAATTTGATGCCGCTAAAGCTGCTACACCTGTAGTTGTGAATACATCTATTGGTACGCCTCAAGACATTCAAAAAATCCGTGCCCACATCTTCTCCGATGTTCCTAGCGATTTTTGGGCTGCCAATTCTATCAGTACGGTAACAAAAGCAAATCTAATGAAAGGTTATTCTGACGGTACATTCCGACCTAATCAACCTATGACTCGTGAAGAAGTAGCTGCTCTCTTCAACAACATCACTGATGATGGTACAGCAGCATTCTTATCTAGCAAATTTAAAGATATTACATCCGATCGTTGGTCTGCCCTCGCTATCGAATCTGTAGCGCGTAAAAATATCATCAGCGGCTATGGCGATAATACATACAAACCTGAAAAATATATGTCTCGCCAAGAATTTGCTGTAGTAGCAGACAACTATATTCACTACTTAGGATATACAACAGAAGATCCAACAGCACTTGATAATATTGCTTATGGAGACCAAAAATTCGTAGCTCCTTGGGCTCAAGATGCAGTTCGTGAACTTGCATACCTTGGCTTCACAAACTACGCTCCTGGCACATTATTTAACCCTGAAAAATATGTAACCCGTGCTGAAGCAGCTGAAATTGCATATCGCATGACGCAAACAGAACAAGCTCTTGCGTTCCATAACACATTGTTCAAGCAACAAGTAGAAAGCAAAACAGCTACTATCATCGACAAAACATTGGGCTATGGCAATGATTTCACAAAATTCCGTCAAGATGGTGCCCTCTTCTGGGATGGTGGCAAGTTACATGCGTCTTTAACCGATAAGAAAAAAGCAGAGGCTGTTGCTCATGCAATCGCTGAAACACAAGATCCTCAACTTGAAAGTGCTCTTGTGGTTGCTCAAGGCAAGTTAAATCAAGCACAACTTGAAGATTACCAATCTGACGCTATTGATTTATACAAAGCAAAAGAGCCAAAAGGTAACATCATCTCCATCCGTCCTAACGACGATACAAGCGCTCTTATCATTACAGCTGACTCCGTTCAAAAGGACACTGTGAAAGCTTTCAAAAAGAAATTCAAAAACAATGTAGTCGTACAATTACCACAACCAGAGACAGTAAAACCGGATGCAGCAATCCAATTCCCATTACCTCCACGCGTAAACTACTACGACACAACAAATAAATAATCTCAACAATAAAAAGCCGTGTATCTACACGGCTTTTTGTTTTACCCTCATTCAAAGCTAAATAGTAATCTCCCTTTATATTTTAATTGCTATAATACAAAAAAGAACCGCCCCTAAAGGAGCGGTTCTTCTCACAATTAAACAGCTGTTACTATACACACATAATCGAATTCACACAGTTCGATTATTTTTTTGTTACATCATTTTGGCGGTCACGTAAGTTACCAACTGGTACATATACGGTACCTGCACTGTGGATTGTATCCACGTCTTGTTGTAAAACCATTACAACAGAATAATCATCAGTTGTGTAGAATTCAGTAGGCATTTTGTCAATATTAACTTCTCCGCCTAATTGATTTTTCACATCTTGATTATTATCGATAGCATTCACTAATTCTTTTTTATTAAGACCACCAAGGTCATATAAGGATAATTGACGACCTGTTGTAGTGTTGAATGTGAAGCCTTTTACATAGTTGACGCCATTCGCATCACGATCACGCATTGTGTACGTATGAATCAATACACTGAAAATACCATTTTTGTCTGTTTTAACATCGTAGTACATTACTACATTTGTTTTATCAGCTTCTTTGGCATTCAATTTTTCTACGTCGTTTTGTACTTTAGCAACGTATTTTTTGATAGTGTTATTGATTGCTTTTTCTACAATTGGGCTAACAGATTTAACTGTTGGGAACACTAAATCAAGATGATCTGTCGTGGATTCCACTGGAGATACAGCCACCTCTTTACGGTCCATATAGCGGTCCGCATTTGGTGCTACGACTTCAACTGCATTGCGATCAACCTTAGTTGCTACAGAGCGTAACGCACGGTTTTGCTCTGGTGTAGCAGTGCTGGAAATACGATATGTTAAATCATTGCGATTTACTTTATTCGTATCAGCTTGCGCTGCTCGCACTGTTGCAGTGTCTTTAGTTACAGGAATTTCGCTTGCTGCGAAGGATACTACTGGCAATGCAGCAGCCATCATGATGAGTACAGACTGTTTTAATTTCATTGTTTACCTCTTATTGTTGTTCTTGCTCAGCTTTCATTGCTAAAGCTTCTTCTTTATTGAATTTGTGTGCTACAACACGGCGAACAAGGTAGATACCAGAGAAGATGAATGCAAGCAATCCTAACCATTGTGCTGTTTTTTCAAAATCAGGACCTACTAATTCAAGTGGAGATTCACCACCACCAGTTGTAACGGACAATACAATAATAACAGCTATGATTACAC
Organism: Veillonella sp.; assembly: GCF_019414865.1. Taxonomy (GTDB): domain Bacteria; phylum Bacillota; class Negativicutes; order Veillonellales; family Veillonellaceae; genus Veillonella. The sequence continues at coordinate 21,765 of NZ_DXLG01000005.1, read as the reverse complement.
CAATCAAGCTTTCACCAACAATCAAACCAGAAGCGAAGAGAACGCCACGGCGGTTAGATTGTTCAACATCGTACTCAGCAAGTTCGCCAGCACGCATTTTAGCACGAGCTACTAGGTAACGACCTACGAAATAGCTAATGAAAGAACCCAAGATAAGAGGTACTTCCAATGTTGGAGGTAAGTAGATACCCATACCAACTGCCAATGGAGGCAATGTTAAAGAAGCTGTTGTGCTCTTAAGAATTAAGTTAACGATGATTGCTACTACGCCAACACCAACGCCGATCAAGATGTAATCCCAATCCATACTGGAGCTGAAGATACCTTGAGCAATTGTAGTCATCAAAGTTGCTTGTGGAGCGGATAATGCAGCATTAGGGTCCATTTCAGCACGTGGTAACGCACCTGTGAAGCCATATGCTTGGTAAAGCAAGTTAAGAACAGGAGCAATTGCAACTGCACCGGCTACGGAGCCAAGTAACAACGCAATTTGTTGACGCCAAGGTGTAGCACCAACGAGTTGACCTGTTTTCAAGTCTTGCAAGTTATCATTAGAAATAGATGCAATCGCGATAACTACGGATGTCATGAAGATAGCCATAGCTGTAGCGAATTGTACGCCTGCTTCTGTAGCGAACAAATTATTTTCAGAAGCGATGAAGTACACCACTAGGGAAGAAATAATAGTCGCCAAGATACCAATACCAGAGATTGGAGATGCAGATGTACCGATAAGGCCTGCCATATAACCACATGCAGCAGCTACGAAGAAGCCGATTAGCAATGCTACGAGAACACCTACGATAACGAGTGTCCACATTAAGCCTGCGCTAATAGGTACTGCAGATACGAAGTCCCAGAAAGTAAGAACTAAACCTAAAAGGATGATACCGAACACGATGATAACAGATTTTGTGCTCATATCTGTATCCATACGATGCAATTCACGTTCTGCAGAACTGCTGTTCATGGATTTAACAGAAATTTTCATACCTTCGATGATAGGTTTGATCAATGTAATCAAAGTCCAAATCGCTGCGATACCGATAGCACCTGCACCAATGAAACGAACTTTAGATTTCCAAACAGCCATTGCAAATTTAGCTGTAGCACCACCATCTGGAGCAAACATGTTAGTCAAGTAAGGTACGAAGCCAGCCCAAGCAATGAGTACACCAACTAGGATAGCGATACCGGAAGCGATACCGATAAGGTAACCAGCACCTAACAACGCTGTAGAGAAGCCCAATGGAATTTGAGTAATACCTTTGCTACCTACAGGAAGCCAGAAGCTCATGCTGTCGCCAAGCACTTTGAAGCCATTCGCACAAAGACTGATAATACCAGCTACAAGACCACCGGATACGATATCGCCCATACCGGAGCTAGATTGAGGGCCTTGGCCACCATTATGGGAACCAACCTTCAAGATTTCTGCTGCTGCACGGCCTTCTGGATATGGTAGATCACTATTTACTACCATGGCACGACGCAATGGAATAGTGAATAACACACCAAGGGAACCACCGCATGCGCAGAGCAAGAATGTTTGCCAGAATGGGAAACCATTCCAATAACCAAGCATTAGTAGACCTGGCAAGATAAAGATAATTGCGGACAAAGTACCGGCTGCAGAAGCCTGTGTTTGTACCATGTTGTTTTCAAGAACGTTAGAATCCTTGAAGAAACGTAAAATTGCCATTGAAATAATGGCTGCCGGAATGGATGACGAGAATGTCAAACCAACCTTCAAACCGAGATATACGTTAGATGCTGTAAAAATTACAGTAATCAATGCACCAAGTAGCATCCCACGTAGTGTCAGTTCCGGCAGATGAAGGTCATGGCTCATAAAGTCATGTTTCATAAGTACTTACCTCCTCTGTGAAACTAGAGCTTACAACAATATAATAAGCTACTTCCATTTTATCGTGTTAAAGCGATGATTTCAACATTTATGCAACATTTATAATGTATACATGTTTCATTAGACCATTAACTATGTAGGAAAAGGCAATAGTCCAAAAGCCTCCAAAGCCACCTACCCCGCTACGCGGGGCCGCTAAGTCGTTTTTGGACTATCGCCTTTCCCCTCTCAAATCAACCCTCTATGAAACATGTATACAAATTAATATAAATCGTCGCATATATATTGGGAGAGGAGAAAAGGTGTATATGCACAAATCGCATATACACCTCTCTTCTATATGAAAATAGAAATCATTATCTTTTATTCTGTACAAATATACAGGATTTTATATAATTAAAGTACCGACGATAAGGTCGGCATGTCTTTTAAGGAGGTTGTAAACATTATGGAAACAAGAATTGAATACGATTCAATGGGACCAGTCGAAGTCGACGCTAGACGAATTTACGGACCTCAAACGCAACGCTCGTTTAATAACTTTAAGATCGGTGACCACCGCATCCCTATTGAACAAATCAAAGCGCTTGCGCTTGTCAAAAAAGCATGTGCTTTAACTAATGCTAAGTGTGGCGCAGTAACTGAGGAAAAAGCGAAACTCATCGCGCAAGTAGTAGATGAAATCGTGGAAGGCAAATGGAATGATGAATTCCCATTGACTGTATTCCAAACAGGTTCTGGCACACAAACTAATATGAATGTGAACGAAGTAATCGCTCACCGGGCTAAACAGTTAGATGAAAGCAACCCGCTCCATCCTAACGACGATGTAAACCGCGGCCAAAGTACAAACGATACATTCCCTACGGCAATGCATATCTGCGCATACTTTGAAATTACAAAACGCGTCATCCCTGCATTAGACGGCCTTATCGCATCCTTCGAGAAATTGCAAGAAAAAGGTAAAGGCTTGCAAAAAGTTGGTCGTACACACCTACAAGATGCTACTTTCATCATGGTAGACCAAGAAATTAGCGCCTTTGTGGACGGCTTAAAAACTGCTAAAACTATGCTCCTTCAAAACGCTGACTACCTACTCGACGTAGCCCTTGGCGGCACTGCGGTCGGCACAGGTGTAAACACGCCTAAAGGCTATCTAGACGTTATGGAAACTGTATTGCCAGAGGTAACAGGTGCTCCATTCCGCGTGAAAAACAATAAATTCCAAGGACTCGCTCTTAAAGATGCGTTCATGATGGCTCACGGTGCACTTAACACATTGGCTACGACACTATTCAAAATCGCTAACGACGTTCGCTTCTTAGGCTCTGGCCCTCGTTGCGGTTACGGCGAATGGCATCTACCTGAAAACGAACCGGGCTCCTCCATCATGCCAGGCAAGGTAAATCCTACACAATGTGAAGCTTTAACCATGGTATGCGCCCAAGTATTCGGCCACAATACGACTATGACACTCTGTGCAGGCAGCGGTGCGTTCCAATTGAACGTATACATGCCTATCATGATCTACGACTTTGTTGAAAGCTGTCGCCTCCTCGCAGATGCAATGAATTCTTTCACAACACACTGCATCGACGGTGTCGAATTCGTACCTGAAAAACTCAACTTCTTTGTAGAACAATCCCTTATGATCGCTACATCCTTAACACCATACATCGGTTACGACAAGAGCGCTAAGGTAGTAAAAGAAGCGTACAAACGCGGTTGCTCTATTAAAGAAATCATCTTGGAAGAAAAACTCATGACCGAAGACGAATTTGCTGAAGCAGTTCGCATGAAATAAATTCTCTCTCATCTTTATGACATATCTCTAACATCCTCTCATACCTCAAATGAACTAAAAAAGCCCCGATACTTAACGTATCGGGGTTTTCTATCTTTAATCTTATATTAGCTTATTAACTTTTAACAAAATTAGCGCAGACATTATGTAAGCAAACATAAAAAGAACTACATACATCTGTTTTTTTCTAGCCCATTCATAATAGCGACTATGAGGTGGCTGTTTTAATAATATAGCTAACACAAAAACAGGCTGCAAGAACCATACCAATACAATTGGCACAGCGATGTAATCTAAGAAATAAAACATGCTAAACAGCATAACCGGGTATGTAATAATTGCCGACCAGGAAAGAACTTTCATAAAATCATAATCAGAATTAGCAATTAAAGATACTAATAATGGTGAAAGCTTTTTCCTTAATAAGATTTTATAAATAAGCCAATATAAAGCAATCCACGAAAAAAGGATGGCCTCTAAAACTAATGGTAAATGTATATGCACAAATGCTAACCTCTTTTACGTCTTAAGTAGTTATAAATATAGTTCCATACCACATAGCTCAAAAGGATTACAATATACGTAGTAACAAAAAAATAGAAATCGACTTCATCCTCAATCATTTCAGGATTTGTAACAACAGTAAAAGGGATAATTATAAGAAAGAAAAGTACAACGCCTCGTACAAAATAATTATAGATTTTTAAAAACATATTCTCACACCAACTATAAAAACTATATTCTCATAACACAATTAAAACTTTAGCTCTAATATATCACAACTATCATATAAGTTCATATAATAAAAAGAGGTATTATATTTTCATATACAATACCTCTTTTAGTTTGTACCTTATGGTTTTCTAATATTTTATAAGGTTTATAGTCATTAGCAAAATCAAAGATATGATAAAAGCCATATCTTTCGTATTTAGCAGTTCATAGGTCTCGTCAAATGTATCATTCTCGAATGCTTGTATCATTAGTACCTCTTGTTTGCTGAGTTCCAGGTATAAATCTAAATGGCATCCAATTGCCACTAGTATTGCTATTTTGAGATATCCCTTATATATATCCGCTGTCATATCATAGAGCAGAGAGATATCAAATAGAGCAAGTAGAATGATACATATAAGAAATTTATGGATAAAAGATTTACTATACATGATTGTATCCCTATAATGAGCTCACTTTTTATTCTAATGAGCTCACTTTTTATTCTGAGGAACTCATCTTTACTTCTAAGCTACTCCATCAAAGAATGTAATGACTGTAATTTCTCGTGGGCAGTTGATACGGATTGGGAACCAGTGTCCTGATCCGTTATTAACGTAGCACACGCTTTGTTCTTCTACGTATCGACCTTTTGTATATGGTGTACCTGTTGGTACCAACGGCATGCCCATGAATACGATTTGTCCACCATGGGTATGACCAGAGAGGGTCAACGGAATTTTACGTTCAATGGCTTCTTCAAAGAATTCAGGGTGATGGGCCAATAGAATAACAAAGGCATAGTCGGGAATACCGGATAAAGCCTTATCAATCATAGCTTCACGTTTTTCTTTTTCTCGATCATTGTCGTACGCAACACCAGCAATATATACAGGTTGTTTGCCGCCCATAATTTGAATATTGCTATTCACAAGAATATTCATCGGTGTATTGTGCTTCAATTCCTCTAACACCTTATTCACATCGTGATGGTATTCGTGATTGCCTAAGATGAAATCTACACCATCAGGAATTTGTTTTGCAAAGGTTGTCAGTCTTTCACAAACCTGTGGTAACCAAGCTAGTTTATCGATTAAATCACCAGTGATAACAACGCGATTAGGCTTTTCTACAAGGGCGAGCTTTAAAATTTCATCAAGATCATCTAAGTCGATGCTTGGGCCTACATGAATATCGCTGAGTTGAACGATTTTATAATCCTTTAACCCAGGCGGTAAGTTCGTATATCCGAAGCTTTCATGCGTGACCTCAATCTCATGTTGCCCTACATAGGCTGCATAGCTAGAACCACCAATTGTTGCCAATGGTACCACTGTTGCCGCCGTTCTAAAGAAGGCGCGACGGCCCGTTCTATTTTCCTCTGGCGTTTTGCTCCAAATTTTATTAACCGCCCAGTATAGTAAACCTAGGATAATGAACACAGGAATAGCCAAGAATAAGCCAAAGAGAAAACCGTAACTTTCAGTACGGAATAGATTCATCAACGGATAATACACCGTTCCGTATAGATCCACTTGATTAAGTATATAGTATCGGATGGCAGCGAACCACGCACCGATAATAATTAGATAACCTACCCAAGCAGGCCATTTCTTTTTAGGCTTCCACAAGTTGAGGAAAAGCGCCCAAAATCCTACCAATCCTATTACGAGGATAGCAGAAAAAATGATATTAAATAGAATTCTCATTCATTGCTCCTACAAATTATTTTGCCATCTCCGTCAATTTACCATGAGGACCGGCCCAAGCATAATCAGCGAACGCATCGCGCTTGATGAGCATCCAGTCCTTTGGCAATTGCTTTTGGATAGCTCCGATCGTTATATTCTTAGCATCTCCTGCATACGTTAAATCACCGCGAAATGCTTTCATAAACCATTTTCGATGAGAGAAAATATGTGTTATTTCTTTTACTAATACAGGTTGTAAAGCTAGTTCAAAACCTAGATCCTTAACTAATTCTTCAAGGCCTCGTTCACCTTCGTCAAAGGTAGATACCATTTCCATCGAAGGAAATTCCCACATGGACCGTAGCAACCCACGATTCGGGCGTTTATGCAATAGGTAGTAGTCTTCGTATTGCAAGATGCCTACAAATAGAGGCACCTCTACAACCTTCATTTTCTTGATACGCACAGGTAATTTGTCCGTATCCTTATGTTGGTATGCTTCGCACATGTTTACAATAGGGCATTCTCCACAGCGCGGAGTTTTTGGAATGCACACGGCAGAGCCAAAATCCATTAAGGCTTGGTTAAAATCACCAGGCCGATCGTGAGGTAATGTTTCCTCTACAATAGCAGTTATAGCCTTCTTACCTTTAGTGCTCAAAATATCATCAAAGATGCGATATAAACGAGCGTAAATGCGCAGTACATTGCCGTCTACAGCTACCTCTGGTTCGTTGTACGCCATGGATAGCACAGCTCCAGCTGTATAAGATCCTACGCCCTTCAAGGACTCCATCGTCTTGCGGTCACGGGGCACAATACCACCGTAGTTTTCCACGACGTCCTTTACACCAAGGCGCAAGTTACGAGCACGGCTATAGTAACCAAGCCCCTGCCAAGCGTGAACCACCTCATCCTCAGAGGCCTTTGCTAGGTCCTCCAAGGTTGGGAATAAACGCATCCAGTTGTCATAATAGGGTTTCATCGCCTCAATGCGCGTCTGCTGGCTCATCACCTCAGACACCCAAATCTTATAAGGATCTCCACAATCGCGCCACGGCAATTCCCGTTTATGCACATCATACCACGCCAACAGCTGTGGCACCCACTTAGGGTTCTTTTTATCAGTCATATTACCTCAAAATATTATAAACTTAGGACTCTAGTACCACTTTCATGCCTATAGGCATATTACAAGCCTATTGCATATATGTTGCAGCCAATAAGGTACAAATTATCCATTAATATACAGATCAATGCGCGCCAAGTGTTCGCTTTCAAGAACGGTATCCACAGTGGTCAGATCCATCTTATCTACCGTACTGTTGTCTCGGCCAAATACGATAGGCCCTTTTAATTTCTTGCCTTCTAGCAACATTGGTAACCATTGGCGGTCACCATCCCACATGCGGTCGTAAGGAATTTCGTCTACTGTTAGCCAATGAGGTTCCATTTCGTCTGTTTCCTCTACATTGCCTGTGAAAGCACGCAAAAAGTACACATAACCTACATGTGTTAAGCTTTCATCAAAAGGAAATTGAAAATCAAAAGCAGCCACACATTCTAAATCTTCCGGGCGACCATGAAGTCCAGATTCCTCAAATAATTCGCGAACAGCACAGTCTCGGAAGCTTTCACCAGCCTCGAGTTTACCGCCAAATCCATTATATTTATCAGCCCCGAAACCACGTTTCTTACGACCTAGCAATATGCGATTTTGTTCATCAATGGGAAATACGAGCGTCGTCGGTTTCATAAGGCCTCCTTAATCGTTAAAATAATACCCTATTATTATACCATTATTTCATGTACGAATGGGCTAATTATGGTATGATTAAGAGTATAGATTTTCTTATACGGAAGGAGGCACATGATGAATAAACCACTACGATTTAACATCGCACTAGGGCGCACAAAGCCTGTTAATATTCGCAACGAAGAAGTGCGCTGCCCCTTCTGTGATCGTTCAAAATTAACGGATATTCTAGATACATCAGGTCATATCATATGGCTCATGAACAAATATCCTGTATTAGATAAAACATGGCCAACGGTTATTATTGAAACAGAAACAGACGAAGGCGAATTTTCTACATTGCCTGCCGATGAAGCGGCTCGCATTCTCCAATTTGGTCTAGATAAATGGCGTGAAACACGGGAACGGAAAGAGTTCAAATCAGTACTCTTCTTCAAAAATCACGGATACATGTCTGGCGGTTCTATCCGCCATCCTCACAGCCAAATTATAGGCCTTGAGGATTACGATTACCACGAAGATATTACGGCTCAAAATATGGAAGGCTGGCTCTTGTACGAAGATCAAGATGTGCGCATCACCTTGTCTACCCAGCCTATCATTGGCTTCTTCGAGTACAATATACGCTTTAAACCTGATGCACCTGTGCGCTCCGTAGCGCTAAGATTACAGCAAGTATTGCGTTATGTATTGCGCAGCATCGCCAATTATAGCCAGTCCTACAACTATTTTGTATATAATCTTGAGGACGGCTACGACTATATCAAGGTAGTAGCCCGTTATGTCACAACACCACTTTACGTGGGTTACAAAATTCCTCAAACTTGCGATGAAGAGCGCGCTGCAAAAATCATTCAAGACATTGCGCCGTACTTCCACGCCTCTAAATAGTTTAATATACAAATTGTATCTAAATAATTTTGATGATGTATTTGAAAGGATGTTTATGAAAGTATTTGCCATCGGCGACCTCCATCTATCTGGCAATCCTCCGACGAAGCCGATGGATATTTTTGGTCCTCACTGGGATAATCACTGGAGCCGCATCAAAGAAGATTGGGTGGCCCGTGTGACAGATGATGACATCGTCTTTCTCGTAGGTGACATGAGTTGGGCCCTTCGCCTAAATGAAGCAGCTTACGACTTACAAGAAATTGCATCCATGCCCGGCAAAAAGTATATGATTCGCGGCAACCACGACTACTGGTGGGCCTCCGCTAACAAGATGAGAAATCTCATGGGTGATGCTATCACCTTTTTACAAGGCCATGGTACAGCAGAACTCATTCAAACAGAAGAAGGCCCTCGCATTATTGCCTTTGGTGGAACACGGGCCTACCTCTGCCCTGGAGACTCCCATTTCACACCAGAAACAGACCAATCCATTTACGATAGAGAACTGATGCGTACCGAAGCAGCATTACTAGAAATGAATAAAGCTGTAGACATACTAAGAGAAGAAATTACTGCTGAAGCAAAGGTTGATATAACAAATCTTAATAAAGCTGATACAACAGATTCTGATAAGGCCTATCTATCAGCAATAGATATAGACAACACACCAGTAACAAAACTGTTATTGTTACACTACCCTCCGTTCAATGAATCCAATGCTCCTTCAGGCTTTACAGCACTCATGGAGACATACAATGTAGATACTTGTATCTTTGGACATTTACACGATCAAATATCCTTTAAGCGCATTCCAAAGGAATTTGGTTCTACTAAATTAGAGCTAGTGTCTGCAGACTATCTAGACTTTAGACTGAAAGAAATTATGTAAGGAGAGACCATGAGTCGCATTCATAAAGAACATTTACAAGCGGGCTATATTTTTGGTGATACAATTAACCAAGAATATATTTACTTGCCCTCTGGTGAGGTAGGCACCGACCATCCGTTAGCAGTTCTGGAAACACCGACAAAACGTGAGGACATTACGTTGGACGAAGCAGTCCACATGATTGACACCCTTACGTTAAAGCGTTGTAGCCATCCTACACTAGGGAAAAAATCATTTTAATAACAAATAGATTATAAAAGCACATTAATAACAAGAAGCGGATAGATATGAAATCTATCCGCTTTTTGTATTGGCTTATACAGTTTTTAGATGTTCCATAAAAGGATTATCCCAAGAATCCACCATGGCCCATGCGAATACAATCCTCTTTTGTGATTTCATCGTTTACTACAAGGCGTGGCAAGATTTCATCAAAGGCTGTTGGTTTGCTAAATAATACACCACCTGGAACGCCTAGGATTGGCGTACCATCAGCGCAGTATGCAATACAAACCATGGAGCCTGGCAATACAGGCAAACCATAAGTTACTACACGATCTGCATAGCGTTTAATGGCCCCTGGTGTTAAATCGTCAGGGTCAACGCTCATGCCTCCGGTACAGAAAATAATATCAGCACCAGCTGTTTTTACCTTATCAATAGCCGCTACGATATCATCTGTATTGTCCGTCACGATTTCATGAGCTACCTTTTTTACACCAAATTCGGCACAACGTTCTTCAATGATTGGGGTGAAAGCATCTTTAATACGGCCTTCAAATACTTCAGATCCTGTAGTAACAATGCCCATTGTTTTACGTACAAATGGTTTTACATTAAGTAAAGGCTTGTCATTAGCAATTTTCTTCGCATCCTCTACTTGTTGTTCTTCTAACAGCAATGGAATACAACGCATCCCCGCCAATTTGTCGCCTGCTTTTACCGGTGTATTATTATATCTTGTAACAATTGTAAGCTCGCCGATGCTATTAATAGCATGTAAGCGATCTACATCAACTTTAAAGAGACCGTCTACGTCCGCAATAGCTTCGATTTTACCTTGCGCCATAGGTCCATCGTGCATATTTTCGCCACCTGCCATATTGTACAAAGCACGTGCCACGTCCTCTTCGTGCAAGAATCCTTCATCCTCAGGTTCCATCACAAAGATATGCTCTTTACCAAGGTCTAGTAATTTCGGAATATCCTCTTCCGTAATAACATGGCCACGACGAAATGGCGTATCTTTCACCTCTCCTATGACAATGCGTACTAAATCATGTATTAATGCATGCCCTACAGCATCTTGTGTTCTAATGGATTTCATAATATCTCCCTTTATAATCTAGAATTCTGTGTAATGTATTAGACCCAAAATTGTATTCAAACTTTAAATTCTGAATTCTATACAATGTATGTTATAACAACAAAATGTACCTAATCCTATTCTGAATTTCTTGCAAATTAGTTTATAAATATCTTCCGAATAAGACCTAAATAGTCTTATGTATTAATCATATAAAAATAGCTTTATATATGCTGTAACTCAAGTCACCTTATTCGGTAAGATCAGATTGCACCAAGTATACGCGCAAGTAGTACACCAATCCAGCAAAGGATTAAGCCCCCTACAACTTGTACAGAGCCATAGAATAAAGCTTGTACATAGGACTCAGACATCATCAGTTGTAACATTTCAAAAGCAAAGGTTGAAAATGTTGTAAATGCACCGAGTCCACCAACAACGAGGAAGAATCTCGCCAACTGCGATAAATCTGGCTTTTGCATATATAGACCTAGTACAAGGCCAATAATGAGGCAACCAATGAGGTTTACTACAACCGTTCCATATGGAAAGGAACTCACCTTTGTCATAACCCATTCGCCAAGAGCCATGCGACACAACGCACCAACAGCTCCACCAATGGCAACTGCAATGTATTTTTCCATATTGCCTCCTATACTTACAGTAGTATCCTACGATTTCACAATCCGTGTAATTATCTGAAATAACCGATAAATATCTAGTTTTCTATATTAGTCAACGACCAACAGTCTCAGTATACTATATTTAGAGAGCAGGGAAAAGAAAGGAATCCCTATGAAACCTCTAACAACACCGTTAACTGAGCTGCGAATAAATACCTACGAAGACCCATTTTTACAACATCAATATGTGTGTTTAGGTCATAAAATTGCCAACATACGCATATCTCTAAATATGTCCCAACACGAGCTTGCACGCCACGTTGGGATTAGTCGCAGTTATCTGAGCAAGCTAGAGTGTGGCACAGGCATATCCGGCATGTCTTTAGAAATTTTATTTAAAATCGCTGAAGCATTCCAAATTGATGTAGCTCAGCTTGTAAGGTTGCGTATCATAGATTATAAAAGTTGCAATGCTCATCTTACGTCACACTATAAACGATTAGAATTTCTAAGTCATACGAGGAACAGCGCCCTAACTAAAGTTAAGCCAAAGCTAAGTTAAGTTAAGTTAAGCTAATCAAATACAGTATTAACACTCGTACAGAAAAAGCCCCGCCAACGGCGGAGCCTTTCATAAAGCATGCCAACAATAGGCATTATACTTCATTAAGTTTTTTGTGTTGCACTTCAGCATTTGCTTTTTTGAAGATAAATGCATTATTAATATGCTGACGCATAGCAGTTTCTGCTGCCACTTCATCATGACGCTCAATAGCATCTACGATATGATCATGTTCATCGTCACAATCATGGGTACGCACTGCATTAAAAGAGCTAATGTACATGTCGCGGTTAACGCGTTCACGGAAGCTCGCTAAGTATTCTACAACGCGTTCATTACCAGAATAATGAGCAATCATAGTATGGAAACGACTGTTTACTTCAACGCGTTCTGTAGCTTCTTCAATTTCATGCATTTCTTTACAAATTTCACGCAACTCTTTAATTTGTTCATCAGTGGCATGACGGGCACAAAGTCGCGCCCCAAGACCTTCCATTACTTCACGCACTTGATACAATGCAATAATCTCTTCAGGAGTATCCGCCTTTACAGTAACACCCTTCCAAGGAACAATAACTACGAGATTATCTTTAGCCAATTTACGGAATGCTTCGCGAACAGGTGTAGCACTCACTTGCAATTGTTCTGCAATTTTTACTTCGTTAAGCTTTTCTTGTGGCATCAATTCGCCTGTTAAGATAGCTGTTTTTAATGTTAAATAAACTTGTTCACTAAGTGGTAATCTTTCAATGGAGTCCACAGCGGACAATTTGTATTTATCTTTAGAATCTTGTCGTCCCATTAATATCCCCTAATCTTATATCCCCTCAACTCATTCGTACTTTCAAAGAACGGCTAAAATGAGTATAATATATTGTACGATATATTTTGTATTTTGAATAAATATGTTATATGTGATTTAGTACATATAGTATAATTATAGAGCTCACATCTAAGACTGTCAATTTAACGATAGATAATAGCTATATCTCATTTTTGAAAGTAAGGAAGTTGTACCATGAGCCGTTGTTTAGTTATCATAAATCCTGTATCAGGTGGCGGTGCAGCACGTCGCTATGCCCTCGATTTGCAATGGAAATTGAGCACCTTGTTTGAAACGATTGAGGTCAAATTCACTACTGGTGAAGGCGATGCTACACGTTTCGCAAAGGATGCTTGCGAACGCGGATTCGATGCTGTATTCTGCATGGGCGGTGACGGCACCGTAAATGAAACCGTTAACGGTATTGCCCAAGGTGGCTTTAAATCTACCTTTGGTTTCATTCCTGTTGGTACTGTAAACGATATGTCTCGTGCCCTTGGTATTCATCAGAATCCAACACAGGCGATCAAACGAATTGATATCAATCAAACACGTACCATTGATATCGGTCGTTGTAACGACAGATATTTCTGCAATAATATCGCAGCCGGTGTTATTCCAAAGGTAATCGAAGAGGTTACCCCAAAGGAAAAGAGCATCTTAGGCCCTCTAGCCTACTTTTTACGCGCAGGGCAAGCCTTATTTACAACAAAGGACTACACATACCGCATCAAAACAGAGAATGACGATTTTATCTGTAAATCCCCACTCGTTCTTGCATTGCTCACCAATGTAGTGTCTAGCTTTGAACGCTTCATGCCGGAAGCATCTGTAGATGATGGTTATATGCGCATCATAATATTCAAGGAATACTTCATCCTCGATATTCTAAGCGTATTACCGCTTATCATTAGTGGTGCCATCTACAACTCCCGTTATACAACAACACTAACCGTGAAAAAGGCTCATATTGAGTTATTATCTAATATCGGTGATTTACCTACTAATATGGATGGCGACCAAGGCCCATCCATGCCAGTAGATATCGAAGTATTGCCACGGGTTCTAAAAGTATTTGCCCCTGCAAAACACAAAAAGAAAAAGGCTTTGAATTTGCCTATACTACCACATATTTAATAAATTATAGAGAAATCTACAAGACAAAACTATATAACAATCTATAACACAAAAGCTCTCTATTCAAGAATAGAGAGCTTTTTTATGTTCATTACCTTATAGGAAATACCTACCTAGTCCCTGCATATTTCTCATGCATAGCACTAAGTTAAGCATATACTTACAAGGCTAGTCTATGCTGATAGCATCATGCAAACGGAAGCTATAGATATAACATGCTTTCACAGGCATCCCTGTCAATCGCTGCAAGGCCTCTTTATAGAGATCCATTTGTATTTTATAACGCTTGATGAGGTCTTCCCCAGATTTGACGCGGTCCGTCTTGTAATCTACAAGAACCCACTCACCATCTTCTTCAAAGGCAGTATCGATAATACCTTGAAGGAACAGATTTTCGCCGTCCTCTAAGGTATCGTATACCCGTTTCCCATCAAAAAGCATACTGAATGGCAATTCACGTTCTATGCGCTTCGCATTTACAAGACGCTTCCCAAGGTCAGAACTAAAGAATTTATATAGACTTGTATCGCTCAATAGATTTCGTTCTTCCTCTGTGAAAGTCCCTTTAGTTACGAGTGCATCAAGCTCTTTCGTTAAAGAAGCTTGAGTATACTGCGCAAGAGGAAGCCATTGCATGGCCTCATGCATCAAGGTACCCCATTGAGCCCCCGTCAACACATCCTCTTCGGACTGTAGTGCTTGCGGCTTACGACCAAATACAGAATTCGCTAAATCATCAGCAGGAACTGTAATAGTTGGTACAGATTCATTACTTGTATCGTCGCTATCAGCATTACGAACATCTAGCTTAATGGCTTGACCTAAGATTGCATCTGAAACGGCTCGTTTAGCCTCTGTATCTACCGTTACAATCGATTCGTTCAAAGTATCAATAGTGCCTGCTTCAAGTTCCCGTTCTTGGAATCGTCGTTTCAATTCGCTGACGGAAATCTTAGCCGTGCGCCGCGTAGCGTCGCTGTACGGATAACTATAGTTGAAGCGGTCTTCGATTTCCTGTGGCAGTTCCACGGAATTAACAGCTTGTAATTCGCGTACCTTATTGATGGTAGTTTCATCGATATCTGCCTTATAATCGAGGTCACCGTAGAGAGAGCCATCGTGGATTTCGACCTTGATGCGACATTTTTTATCTGGTAAATCAAAATAGGTCGGTCCTTCGTACTCAATGGCTACGCGCAATGGATTACCACCGTCTAAATGACGGGTAAAGCCCATAATTAACCATTCTAGATACGTATTAGCTTGGGTGATAATATCCGTCGGCAATTGTTGACCTTCTACTGACGCTGCATTTTTAATGAGTTCACCTAAGGTACTCAACTTACCTTTAGCATTTTTAAAGCCTTTAAAATGACCTGTCATAATCAGCTTATCTCGTGCCCGTGTTAACGCCACATAGAGAATACGCTGTTCCTCGGCCTTGAGGGCTGCTTCTTTGACGTCTTTCACGTAGAACCACGGCATAGTTGGGAAAGACACCCGAATATCTGGGAAGTACCCTTTAAGACCAAGTCCTGCGTTTTTATCGATGAGGAGTTCTGAACGAAGATCCATCATATTGAACCGTTTTTGAACGCCAGATAAGAATACCACAGGGAACTCAAGGCCCTTACTCTTATGGATGGTCATGAGGCGCACCACATTGTCCGCTTCGCTCACCACATTGGCAAGAGGCATATCTTGGTTGCTATCACGCAAGCTTTCCACAAAGCGCAAAAATCTAAAGAGTCCACGGAAGCCAGAGGCCTCATAGCCCTTAGCTCGGTCATACAGAGCGAGTACATTCGCACGGCGCACGAGACCGTTCGGCATGGCTCCTACATAGTTAACATAGTCTTGAGATTCGTAAATATCCCATAGCAAATCTGTTACACCGTGACGGCGCGATAAGGTACGCCACCGCTCCATATGGTCAATAAACGCTAATAAACGCTCATCTTGAACCTCTTTAGCATAGGCTGGCATAAGAGACCACAAAGAGCCCTCGCCAGATAGGCGCAGTGCGCCTAGTTCGTTTGCATCAAGACCTACGAGGCCAGAGTGTAATACCGCCGCCATCGGCAAGTCTTGTTCTGGATTGTCTATGATGGATAACAGCGCTAACAATAGTTGTATTTCCTGTGCTTCAAAGTAGCCATCTCGTTCGTTTACCACCGCAGGGATGCCCGCTTGGCGCATAGCCTCTACGGCACGAGTGCCCCAACCAGCCAAGGATCTGCGCAAAATAGCAAAGTCACGCCACTCGATTTGACGGAACGTACCATCTGGATTTTGCACCTTTTTCTTAGCCGCATGGATTTCCTTAATCTTTTGGATGATGAAATCTAGCTCACGCTCGTTGTTTTCAGGGTCATCCCCTTCATCTTCGTCGCTTTCACTAGCACCGAGAGTATCCTTGCTCACATCTAAGAGCTGCAATTCTACGTCGCCTCCAACCCAATCCTCAGGCGCATCCTCTACGATACGGCCAGGAATGAGGGATTCTGCCTCAGTATAATTGAGCTCCGCCGCCTCTTCCGTCATGATTTGATAGAACAAGAAGTTCGTAGCAGCCAAAATATTTTCGTGAGATCGGAAATTCTTTGCTAGGTCGATACGGCGTTCTACCGCATCAGTGCTGCCGTAGGTATTATATTTCTCCATAAACAGAGAACTGTCAGCCATACGGAAGCTATAAATCGCTTGCTTCACGTCCCCTACGTAGAACCGGTTATCGACGCGAGAAATCAAGTTGATAATCGTCTCTTGCACGCCGTTCGTATCTTGGTATTCGTCGACCATGATTTCTTTGAAAGTATCTTGCAGTTCCTTTGCTACATCGGACGGCTGAGGGTCATCCTCTGTACCAGGCTCCACGAGAAGGGCCAAGCATAAATGCTCCAAATCACTAAAGTCCATGATTCCTTGCTCTTGTTTCATATCGCGATACGCCTTATGGAACGCAATGGTTAGCTCTACTAAACCTTCGATGATTGGATATTGAGCCTTGAACTGGTCTCGTAAGGTAGCTTCCGGCACTGTGAATACAGCAGCTTGCATCGCTTTGAGGTCATCTCTATTTTGACCGCCTAAAGATCTAAACTCTGCTACCAATATAGGGTCAAAGGCTTGTGCCTCTTTTGGTCCCATGCGGAACTGATCTTTAATAAAGGTATCTACATGCTTACATACTTCGCCCATATCGTCCCAAGTTTGAGCATTTGAAAGCATGCCTAGTGCGGCTAGTTGGTTATCATAAATATTTTGCCATTTATGAGGCCCCACTGGATCCAATAAGATTTGCTCCATCCGCTCTAAGCGCTCGCGAATACGGTCAATAACAGCTACATGTTGATCCCACATATATTGGCCCCATAGGGTCTCACTAGGATTTACAGTCATAGCCTCTTTATAAGGCTCTAAGGCTTTACGTAACCATCCATCAGGATTAGCAAGGGACATGGCGTAGTTATATAGAGACATAATCTTCGCCGTTAAGCCTGCATCCGATTTATCATCGCTAAAGAAATCAGCCAATTCATAGATATTATAAAGGCCTTCTTCATAGGATTTAGTCAATAAATCGGCTAGCACCTCTTGTTGTAACAATGCCATTTCTGCTTCGTTACCGATGCGAGCAGTAGGGTTAATATCGAGCTTGTAAAAGTAAGACCGAATCACCCATTGGCAGAAGGAGTGCAACGTAGAAATATGAGCAGACGGCAATAGATTAAGCTGTCGTTCAAGGCGCTCTTGCATGGCTGCATCCTCGCTGGATTCCATGGCTTTCGCCAAAGCAAGACCAATACGAGCACTCATCTCTTGAGCTGCCGCCTTTGTAAAGGTTACAACCATGAGCTCTTGAACGGATAAAGGATTATCCATATCTTTAAGCCGCGTAATAATACGCTCTACGAGAACTGCCGTTTTACCAGAGCCCGCAGCTGCAGCGACTAGCAAGGTTTGATTATCTAAGGACGAATCCTTCGGCGCTATGATGGCAGACTCCTGCTCCGGCGTCCATTTAACACCCATGGTTTTCACCTCCTTCGTTACTATTATTTCCGTCATAACTATTATTGCTGTCGTTACTGTTGTTTCCGTCGTTTAGAACCTCTTTCATCCGTTCTAATGCATCATCTTCAGATAAGCCGGACAGATAGTTATACTTATTACGGCTAGAGTCAAAACGGCATACAGTATTGTAGTCACAGTATGTACAAGGTCTATTCTTATGTAACTGGTACGGCTGAATTGGGAATTGACCGTCTCCGATGTGGCGACCAATGTCAGCCATTACATGATTGGTGTAACGACACATTACGTCAAATTCACCAGGATTCTTAACCTTACGCAAGTCTCTACTAGAAATAGTTTGATCCTTTTTCGTAGCGATTGGTACATATGGTCCTCGTTTAGATCCATAGGACAAAAATTTATTGTCAATATGCGTCAACAACTCGATATCATCAGAGAAGTATCCACTGTTTTGCCATGCATCGCTTTCCTTAGCCAAAGATACTGCATCTTCATAAGATATAGGCGCATCGGCAGGAATTTTAGGATTTTTCACATAGGAATACACCACAGCTGCCGGTGACATGGAGCCACCATGCGTTTTGCCATAAGCGGATTCTAACGCCAATAGATAGGTCATGAGCTGTAATTTAAGACCATAGTACACATCTTGGGCCGTTACGTGGGCACCGCCCGACTTATAGTCAATAACCATGCCATAAGTTTGACCATCTCGTGTATATTCATCAATGCGGTCAATTTGACCGATGAGGCGTAAATAACGGTCTTCTCCAAGAGGCACGCGAATCGGATCCCAGCCGCCTTGACGTCCAAAATCTTGCTCCAAGTATTTCGTATCAAAATCACTGCGCTTCGACCACTCCACAAGGCGGTCTACCGTCACATGTAATGTTCTTTGTACACGCTGCTCGATTGCCTTTTGGTAGGCGTCACTCGTTTCCTCGCCGCCCTGATTTTCTTGTAAAATTTCTTCTGCCACGGAGCGGCACAAATTTTGTTGATCCGCTTCGTTAAGGTCACGCCATTGTTTATTGTTATCTAATAGATAATTACCTAAACGCTCTAAATTAGCGTGAAGGAATGTACCAATTTCAGGAGCACCAAAGGAACGTACACGACGCGGTTCTAGTTTTAAACCATATTGAGCATAGAACTTGAACGGACATTGCTGATATCTCTCTAGACGCGTCACAGAACCAGACATATAGCCTTTAGATAGGAACAATCCATTCACTAAATCCTTCGTAATGACAGGTACATCATTATTATCTCGAATACCACGAGACACCTCACCTAAACGAGGACGGTAGGTGTCGCTTTCACGAGCCCAGTTATAGAGGCCCCACCACAATGGATTGACCTCATGCCCACTAAAGAGGGCGCCCCAGCGCTCAGACAATAGGGACAAACTCTGTAAAGGTCTCCATACATAATCCGACTCAGTATCAGGTGTAATGGAGAGTGGAATATCTACCGCCTTATCTACATAACCAAGGGATTCTAGTCGTTTCACCACGAGGGATGGCTCAAGGCCGGTTCCATCTTCACCAGAACTTGCATAGGACAGCGTCAAGGAATCGGATGCTCGCGTCATAGCTAGGTATAATAGGAAATTTTCGTTGAAAGCCTTCGGCAAAGCCCCTTCCGCCAAAGTAATGCCGGCCTCCGCCAATTCTTGACGTTCCTTATCCTTGATAAGACCTTCATCGCCCATGCTTTGTGGGAATATGCCTTGATTGAGGCCCATGACGAATACCTTAGGCCACCATTGACTATAACCACGTTCGATGGTGGTGATTACCACATGATCTAAGGACGGAGGAATCATAGAATAATTCACATCACTCAAGCCTTCTTCGAGGAGCAACATCATCTCATCTAGGGTCAACACTTCATCCTTCATGACCATAGAGATTTCATCTATGAAAGAAATAACAGCATTGTACATCTGTTCATGGCTGGCTTTCGACTCTTGATCGCCCACCGTTTCTGCATCTTTTGCCCATTCATAGAGATGCTGTGGCACTTGCAAGGTTTCTAACAAACCATACAGTTGCGCACCCCAATCAGCGCCCGTATGACCTTCGCTATGAGCGGCAAAGTCAAACCATGGGGATAGAATCTCCATAATAGTTTGCCGAGCTTTGTTGATACGAGCTCTACGAGGTGCATCTACATGACTTTCTTCATCTTGCCCTTCATGAAAGCCTCGTAAATAGGGCCAGCTTTCACGTTCCCATTTATAATGGTCGATACCAAACTCGAGTACATAGTTTTCTAATTCATCTACGGCCTCACGGGTAAGGGGCATCAAATCTGTTTTAAGCAATAAGAACATGCTGTCTCGACTGTAGCTATGGCGCACGATATCAAAGAGTGCCGTCAACAACTCGCCTAATGGATGGTTTTTCATAGGCCGTTGGCGGTCGATAAAGTGCGGAATGCCATAACGACCGAAGACCTTTTCTAAGGTATCCCCGTACGTTTCTGACTCGCGAAGCATGATACATACATCGCGGTAACGTGCTTCTGGAGAGGATTCTACGTAGGCTAAAATACGGCGAGCCACCGCATCAGCTTCTCGTTCTCTATTATAACCACGAATGAGTGGAACAGTAGTATCAGTAGAATTTTGCTTGCTAGGACTAGTAAAGTAATTAGACTCTAATTCTTGTACGATTTGAGGGCCCCGTTTGCCGTCAAAACCCACCCAATTAATACTAGTGCCATAACGAGCCACTAAGGTGTCGTAAATTTCTAAAGGACGACTAAAGAGATGTTCCCCTCGACGAGCGAGGTTTAACGCCTTCGGAGCCATCGGTAAGTCAATAGTAATAACGGCTTCCTTAGCCAAATCAAACAAGGTATAGATCAACTCGTAGTGTGTCGGCGTAAACCAATGAAAGCCATCGATAAAGACGTGGCTGTTTTCCATCAGTGGAGATTGAGGCAAAGCCTCAACGATTTCCATGATAGGATCGATGTCGCGCTCCCCATGACGACTGATTTCCTCTTCATAGGCAGCCATACAGATGGCAAGTTCCTGCAATTTCTTTTGTAATACTTTATTTTTAACGGACTGTGCCCCACGTTCAAGGTCATTAGGACCGACGCGAAATGCACGAAACTCAGAAAAGAGCTGTTGCAATACAGAAGAAAACTCAGGACGTTTAGTAGCCTGTTCTAAGAGACCTAGCTCCTTTTGTTTCCGCTTCATAACAAGGCGCAACAACATAGACCGGCCAAAGCTAGATAAGCTTGATTGACCGGCTCCTTTGGACCCTATGGATTGATATACTTGGTAACCCAAACGACCAAAACCTACGACGCGAACCGTAGTAAAACCTTTTTCAGGCATAAATTCTGCCAGTTCCCGCTCTACCCGATACGTAGCTGGTTCAGGAACGAGTAAGATTATGGGTTCCCCTGGACAATCTGTCATGACTTGACGTATCCGTTCATATACGGCATGGGTCTTACCAGATCCTGCTCGTCCATAATAGACGCTAATACTCATGAGACCTCCCTAGTGAAGCTTTCACCATCTCAATTTATATAATTTATATAATTCGCAAATTTCATCTTATTTATATATTTCTTATTCTTAGGTATAGCCTAAAACTATTTTTTTCGATATAATAATGTCATTATACATAAATAC
>NZ_DXLG01000049.1:1299-11145 GCF_019414865.1 Veillonella sp. | reverse complement strand
TCATTAATTTTATTTATAACAATATATACATAGCCAATCATAATATAGTTATATCCATTTTTCTAATTCACATTAATTTTTGATAACAAAAACACCTTTGACTGTTTATATGGCATCATTAAAAATACAATATAACAACAAAGGTGTTATTTATACATATTAAATTAGTTTACTTATCAAGATTATTTCGTTTGTAATCCACAAGCCTTAAAGAAATTTTTATAGGCTTCAGCCTTTTTGGCAAGGCTTAATGGATATGCACGAGATGTAGATGGCAATCGTGTTAACGTCAGTTCACGACCGTTAAACACAAAGGGAATTGTCTCCCCTGTTTTAGGTAGTTTAACCTTTTCTGGCAAAAGGCTTAACAAAATTTCTGTGGCCTTACCACCTGTGGTACCAATATGTTTACAGTGTGGAATTCGGTCCAATACCTCTGCAAGCGGTACAGGTTCAACGACCTTAAGAAATGCATCCGATGCATTGCCCTTTTCGCGTATAGCTTTCAAAACAGTAGGACAAGAAGCAATCCCCGCTTCAGATAAGAACGCTTTAATCTTATCCGCATCAAAGGCTTTTTCCTCACCTTTTCTAAAGTGTTCCTTATCGTCAAAGAATACTAAGCCATACACGCGCCACATATCATTTTGAAAGTTAGGATAATGAAATTCCATAGAACGCTTTTCGGAAGTTGGTGGGAATGTTCCCATCATCATGACCGTCGTATTCTTTGGTAAGAATGGCGGAAATGGTCTCGTTTCAATTGTTTCTGCCACAGAGCATCAACTCCTTTCACAATCTAGTATGGACTCAACTTTCAACACAATATATGAACTATGTCACATATTCAAATTCAATTAGCTACTATGTAAGACATTAGCAATATTAACAAAAAGATATAGCAACGATTATAAGATCAACCATTATTGAACGATAGGTTGAGATACCAATGTATTGATATAATCAAAACCTACTGGTGTTGGAGATACGAGGTATAAGCACACAACAGCAGCTACAGCAAAGCCAATAGCCAAGTAGGAGAAGCTGCCGTGTCGTGGAAACTCGTACAAACCAAATAGACGAATACCGATAGCCGCACCAATAGCAGTAATCAAGGATGGTATGGAGAAAATATTATACAACCCAAACACCACCATGAGACCTGCATAACCACCTACTACAGTAATCATTGGTAGCATACGATCCATTGGATTTGGAATAGAACGAGTTAGCGCTGCTGGATAATAAGATGCTTCTACACCAAACATACCCAAGAATAGATTAAAGTCAGCCCAAATTGTTTCCCACGCACCTCTAAAAGCATCTCGATGGTTCCCTACATACCATGCAAAGCCTGTAATAACTAAGATTGCTAAACCAGCACAGATGAAGTAGTATTCGCTAGGAATTTTTGGACCTGCATAAGCACCTACAGCCGTTACAACAGCACTTAAAACTGATGTAACGATAACGCGATGTAAACGAGGACGTTTATTTTCAGGAATCCGTTTATACACGGTAGCCAATAGTTCTAATACAAAGCAAGCCATAAAGACTGCAATGCCCGCAGCCGGTGCAAAGTAGGCTGTAATAATAGTCAAAATAAAGGGAATGCACAAGCGCCATTTAGGGAATAATACAAGATCTTTATAATCTAAACGAACGTCTTGTGTCTCCATTGTAAAGTTGTTATACACTACAAAGAGTAACATGAAAGCAATGACATCAATGGCATTAGCACCCCAAATCAATAGAGTTGGTACTATAATCATTGACAAGGCCACCCCAGATACACGGGATAAACCAGCGGCAACTATGCCAAGTAAGAAAAACGGTATTAAAGCAGAGATAATTTCGAACATAATATTCCTCCCATCATTGTATAAATTTAAGTATATAGTATCTACTACACTACATCAAGGAGAGATATATTTTTTCATAGCTAGTCGCTTTCTCACCGCAGAAGCAGAGCATCCCATTATCTGCGCTATTTTAGCAACACCATACCCTTTTGCTCGTAGGTTTTTTATGTTATTTTCATCTAACTGTAAAGTATTGGTACGAATTTCTATGCCTTGTTCCCGTAGATAAATAGCCACCGTAGATCCTCGTATACCATAGGCTAAACCTATGTCATCGGTACTCATATGATGATGAATATATAAGTAAGCCATCTCCTCTACCTTTCGATGATTTTGTACCTTCGGTGTTGTACACATTCCCATATGCCTCAACACATGATGTACTTTCCATTGCGATATGCCGTACATGCGAGCAATAGAATCCGAAGTATTTCCACTTTTATAAGCTCTACAAATACGTACTGGATCGATAGATACATTCTTCGTGGATCGCTGGCAAGCCAGTCCATATTCCTTCATACGGCTTGCCATTGTCGTTATAGACACATCATAACGCTTTGCTAACGAGTGTAGAGACCACTTACCAGTTTCGTATAGAGCTTGTACATGAACCATATTGATATCCTTTTTCAAAGGTCTTCTCTCAATGTCATACTGCTTCATGCGTCGCATAATAGTGTCTACACTACACTGAAAATACTCTGCTACCTCTCTAACACTCCACTGTTTCTCTACATATAGTTGTTCCAATAGCTGTCTAGGTATAACGCGCACATTACGATACATAATATCACCTTTCCTTATAGACGAACTCCCTTCTCTATTATTGTGAAAGCTCCATCAAGAAAAAACAATACAAAAAAGGTTCCTAATAGTCACATAGGTGACCAATAGGAACCTCTTTTCATATGTAATTATATGCACCACATACGATAGGTGTAATTCTAGTTACTATCACAATATCTGAGCATAAACCATTCATATTCTATGGCCTAACAACCTTCTAGTAGAGCTTATTGTTAGCATTCTAATTAGCGATATCTCCGCTCTAGAGCTTTGGGCTTTCCTAAAATAATAGACCACTTCATTCCCTCTTTTAAGGCATGATTAGCTTTTCGTTTACGTGTTGAAGTTACAGCTGGGACAGTTGTGACACTTACATTCTCAAGAAGAACACGACCCTCTTTAGATGCTTTATCTCGTTTAAACTCAGCTAAACGCTCATTTAAAGAAGGACCTGTAACAGACTCTCGAGCCGAACGAGTTGTATTAGTACTAAAGCTAGTTGATTTAATTGAGGTTTTCTTGGATGAACCATGAGTACCTTGTTGCGTTGTAGACGCTTCATCGTAATGATCCTCGGAAGCTAAAACTGTTTGAGTTTTATCATTACTTGGATCCACTTCAACATGTTTATCAGATGTCTCCGTATCATCATATTGAAACAGTCTTCCACCCTTTTTTCGTAAAGGGGCCTCAGGATGCTGATTTTCAATCGGTCTATTTTTGAAGATTTCACGATAAAAATCATCATCATACAACAAATCCTCAGGTGAAGGTTCTACAGGCTTTTTCTCTATGGAGATACCATATTCACGCTCCATATCCTCCCAAGTCTGGCCAGAACTCGAACTTTCATAGTTATCATAGTCATCAGACTCTTCAGTATTCTTGCTTTTTATAATAGAAAAAGCAATGTACGCGATGATACCTAAAACAATAATAGGATTATGCGAAAAGATGGATAGCACGGAAGACAAAATAGAGTCCATAGCTACTCCTATTCACTATCTGCTAAGTTTTCACGCATTTTAGTGTCTGCAATAATATTGTTCATATTGTAGTAATCCATAACGCCAAGATTACCGTTTCTGAAAGCTTCTGCCAATGCTTTAGGAACTTCAGCTTGTGCTTCCACAACCTTAGCTTGCATGTCTTGTGTTTTCGCACGCATTTCTTGTTCTGTAGCAACAGCCATTGCACGGCGTTCTTCTGCACGAGCTTGAGCAATTTTCTTGTCCGCTTCCGCTTGATCTGTTTGCAATTGAGCACCGATGTTACGTCCTACGTCTACGTCAGCAATATCAATGGATAAGATTTCGAATGCAGTACCCGCATCAAGACCTTTACCCAATACAGTACGAGAGATGTGATCTGGATTTTCTAGTACATCTGTGTGCTCTTCAGAGGAACCTACAGTTGTTACAATACCTTCACCAACACGGGCGATAATAGTCGCTTCACCAGCACCACCAACGAGGCGGTCAATATTAGCACGTACAGTTACACGAGCACGAACCTTGAGTTCGATACCGTTTTTCGCTACTGCAGAGATAATTGGTGTTTCAATCACTTTAGGATTAACGGACATTTGTACCGCTTCCAATACATCGCGACCTGCAAGGTCGATAGCTGCGGAACGTTCAAATGTCAAAGGAATAGATGCGCGTTCAGCGGCGATTAAAGCATCTACAACGCGGTCAACGTCACCACCTGCAAGGTAATGCGCTTCAAGCTGATTTACATTAACATCAAGACCTGCTTTATTAGCTTTAATCAAAGGCATTACGATTTGGGATGGATTTACACGACGCAAGCGCATACCTACGAGTGTAAAGATACCAACATTAACGCCCGCTGCAAGAGCAGATACCCAAAGGCCTAATGGCACAACATACAAGAACACCATAATCCCAATCAGTAGAATGGGAATCAAAACTAAAATACCTACATCCATAATAACCTCCATTATATACGACGATGTGGTGAAAGCTTAATCGCGCTTTCTAACAATATTGCGGCCGCCTACAACACGAAGCA
This sequence comes from Veillonella sp., assembly GCF_019414865.1. GTDB lineage: Bacteria > Bacillota > Negativicutes > Veillonellales > Veillonellaceae > Veillonella. The sequence goes on along the minus strand of NZ_DXLG01000049.1, from coordinate 6,463 downwards.
CCACAATAGGTGAACCGGCATCGATGAAGTCCCCTTCGGTCACAACATCCACCAAATTACCATCAATTTTTGCGATACCTGCAGGGCGCAGTGTAGTATGAGCTACGCCTTCTTTACCAACTAAGTCATCTAATACATCATTAGATACATAGCCAGCTTTTGTCGTAGATCGTTGCCCTAAGGTAAACAATTTGCCTATCCAAGTCTTTTCAAAGTGATTAAAGAACATGATGATAAGGACAATTAACAAGGCTGTTAATCCTAGTACAGCATATAGCGCCATAGTACCTTCTCCAAGCGCTTCGAAAACACCCCATAGGAAAACACAATAACCAATGAGTCCCAAAATACCGCCTGGAACAACGAGTTCTACCGCCATCAGGGCAATCCCTATAGCCATCCAAATTAAAAACTCCATAGGCCCTCCTCTCTATAATTAATTTTATGCAACTTATATATTCATTATACAATATAAAGAATAAATTATAAAGAAAAATGAAAACGACTACTTTCACAGATTACACCTGATTCAGTAGTCGTTGTTTATAAAGTATATTAGTTCAAAGTTTTAATGTTGTAGTTATCCTCTATTAGAAGTTGTCCTCTATTAGAAGTTATCATCTTAAGATACTATTTCATTAATAGACTTGAATTAAATTATACTTCTGTTTTTTTCAATTGGTCATTACCAACGCCTGTTTTTTGAAGGATCAATAAGATAATACTCATTGCCATGCCTACTACAGTAGCAAGCCCCATGCCTTTCAATACAACAGGACCTACAGCAAGTTCTGCACCGCTAAGACCTACAACGAGGATAACAGATGTTAAGATCATGTTAACAGGGTTTGTATAATCTACCTTGCGTTCTACAAGCATGCGCAAACCTGATGCTGCAATGATACCGAATAAGAGAATGGATACACCACCCATAACTGGAACTGGAATAGCATGAATAAGAGCTGCTACTTTACCTACAAAGGAGATAATCATCGCAAGAACTGCAGCACCACCAATTACCCATACGCTAAAGCAACGAGTAATAGCGAGGACACCGATATTTTCACCGTATGTCGTATTTGGTGTGGCACCAAAGAAACCAGAAAGGATGTTCGCAAGGCCATCACCTAGCAAGGAACGTTGTAGACCTGGTTCTTTCATCAAGTCTTTTGATACAATGTTGCTCGTTACAACTAAGTGACCTACGTGCTCAGCAAATACTACAAAGAGTGCTGGCATAATCATAATAATGGCATTGATATCAAATACAGGCATGCCATAGAACTGTGGTAAAGAGAACCAAGGAGCAGCCTCTACAGCAGAGAAATCAACAACTCCCATGAAGGCAGACAAGATATAGCCGGAAACAACGCCAATCAAAACAGGGATTACAGCTAAGAAGCCACGGAACACAACAGTACCAAGCAAGGTAACAACTAAGGAAAACATAGAGATAAAAATAGCTTGGCTGTGGCTCATGCCTAAATCTTGATTGCCAATAAGGCCAGACATACTCATTGCTACTGGCGCTAATTCCAAACCGATAATAGCTACGATAGCTCCCATCGCTGCTGGAGGGAATAACTTATCAATCCAACGAGTACCAATATAACGAACGAGAATAGATAAAATCACAAAGGATAGACCAAATACAACGAAGGCCCCCTTTGCAGCCTCATAACCAAGACCTGCAGATAATACGCCTGCTACAGGAGCAATGAAAGCAAAGCTAGAACCGAGGTATGCAGGGATTTTACCTTTACAAACAAACAAATACAGTAATGTACCGATACCATTCATGAATAAAGCTGTTGCCGGATCTACTTTTAACAAATATGGTACCAATACAGTTGAACCAAACATAGCAAATAAATGTTGAAAACTAAGTGGCAACATTCGACCCCAGGACGGGCGTTCTTGGATATCAATATAATCCTTCATTTTTTCTCCTCACACACAATACAAGTACGTTGCATTTATACAGCACATCTTAAGAGATGCTATATAAATCCACACTAAATATATTCACCTTATACTACATAAGTTAAATATCAACGTTCAGACCTAGGTCGTCTACGAGTAGGCTTTTTAGTCTCTCTCGGTCTGAATGGACCAGGCATTTCCGTTTTTTGAGGACTCCTCGGAGCAGCCGGTTTGAATCGGCTTTGCGTTTCCTCACGTAAAGATGGCAAAGCCTCAGCAGTACCAACTTGTTTTACACCTTCTACATTGCGACGACCAACGCTAGCTAACAAGCCTATAGCCATAAAGTTCATCAACAGTGAGGAACCACCATAACTAATAAATGGCAAAGGTACACCTGTTACAGGCATAATGCCACAAACCATGGCAATGTTAAATAATGCTTGTCCACTGATGAGCAAGGTTATCCCCATCGCTAACCATTTGCCAAATTCATCGCGAGATCGATTAGCAATGCGGAATCCAAAGAATGTAAAGGCTGCCACCAAAAGAACTACAAAGACAGCTCCGATAAAGCCCATTTCTTGAGCCCACACGGCGAATGCAAAGTCTGTGTGTGCTTCTGGCAAGTAAAAGTACTTAGATGTACCTTGCATAAAGCCTTCTCCAAGAATACCGCCAGAACCTACGGCCAAAAGGCCTTGCACCGTTTGATAGCCCATATCTTGAGCATGAGGCCAAGGGTCGAACCAAGACTGAATCCGTTCCCAACGATACGGTGACATACGAGCTGCAATAAAGCCTATCACACCAGCTACAGCAAAAGCACCACCAAAGAATCGACCATCAAAACCTGCTAAATAAATTAATATGAAGGAGAACCCAAAGATTAGCACAGTTGTCCCCATATCTGGTTGCAAGATCGTTAACACTGCAAAGATTATAGGCCAAACTAACATTGGCAACATATAACCTACGCGCTCACTCACATAACCTTGTAAGTTTGTGAGTGGATTATTATATCTTGATTTTCCCCATTTTCTCATGGTACTCAATTTAGCGGATGTCCATATTATGGCAGCTAATTTGGCAAATTCCGACGGCTGTATCGATACGGGACCGATAACAATCCACCGACGCGCACCATTAATGACAGAGCCCGCCACAAGAACTAACACCATGCCTATTAGGGTTGCAATCATTATGCGTTGCAACATATGTGGCTTTTGTAGTTGTCTATAATCATACCGATATAGAATAACACCTATTGCCATTGAAAGAAATAGGAAACCTATATGCTTTGAAAAATACCCTAAAAGCCCTGTATTTTCGTAAATAGAGCTAATATAGGTGGCACTGAAGATATTCACACTACCTATAATCGTGATGAGTACTATAGGTAAGAGCATACCTTGTAAATCATTTTTAAAGAGTGAGCCCCACCGACTATCCCCCTTATTCGGTGTTTCCATGTTAAGCCTCCTTTTGTACTTTCGGCTTAATTGCTTCTAAGCGGAAAATAGGTTGCCCTTTAGCACTAAACTTTTCTTCATACTCAGTTTTTACATTTGGAAGGTCTGTACTATGTAAATCATAGGTTACATTTTTAAGTTCCCATCCGCATTCTTTGAATTCTTCAAGAGAGAACATAAATAAACCTTCATTATCAGTTTTAAAGTGAACCTCACCACCGTCTTTTAAAAGACGAGCATAACGATCGAGGAATGTATGATATGTGAGGCGACGCTTAGCATGCTTTGCCTTAGGCCATGGATCACAGAAGTTGATATAGAAGCGATCTACTTCACCTGGCGCAACAATCTCTTCAATACCAGCGATATCAAAAAGAGATACCTTAGCATTATCTCGTTCTGCTTCAAAGATTTTTTGTGCTGCGTAATAGATTACCCCAATTTGCACTTCAAATCCTACGAAGTTAGCATCTGGATACGCTTCGGACATGCCCGCAATAAAGCGTCCCTTACCTGTACCAAGCTCCATATATAATGGTCGTTCAGGATGTACAAATAACTCACGCCATTTACCCTTATACTGCTCTTGACCAGATAAAATAATATGAGAGTCATATTCGTGGATAGCTTCATCAATCCACGGTTTTCTACGAAGGCGCATACTTTCTCCTTACATCTATATTAATTATTAATTATATCTATTATTACAGGTCATATACCTATCTTATTAATTATAGAAAAGGGGGCGTTAAACGTCAATTATATTTCCCTTTTCTACATATGATTTAGAACATAAAAAGACCTACCTCCGAAGAAGTAGGTCTAGATGGTATTAGAAAATCAAAGTTTCAAGATTTTCAATTTGATATTTGCTGAGGCCAAGCTCAGATAAACTCTTTTCAGATGCAGCGAATAGATTATTTTTACCTACGCGTGTACCTAAAGCTGCGGCAGCGACCAATTCACGGTCTAATTTACCTAGGCGAGAACGATTGCGATTTTGTGGTTTCGGCTTCTTCATACGGAACGTATTATATTGAACCCCTTCCTTAGCGTCCTCAGGCTTCTGCTTTGTTAAAGCAGCCCCATTAGTGCCATTCCCCAATAAAGCACTAAGTCCTGTTTGCTTAGGAACCATTTTTTCGTAATCAGCACCAAACTCAGGGCGCTCTTCACGCAATTGATCGAATGTAGCTAAAGCTGCATTCATTTGCTTCAAACCAGCAGCAGAGTAAAGTTGACGAATGGCAATACTCACCTCTTGCGGTGTCAACGTACCTCGCTCAATAGCAGAAGCGATTGCACTTTTCAACGCACCTTGATCACCGGACGCTGTATAGCGACCGATATCAACTAAGTCTTTTTGACGTGCATTGAGTTCTTTAGGCGTATATATATTTATCTCAGATATAGACGGTGCCTGCTTAGAAGGCTGTTCTCCCGCCCCATTAGCCTCAGACATATAGCCACCGGCGACGATGGCCACGGCTAATGTTAAGGTTAATACTTTTTTCAACGTCTTAGAATCTCCCTTTTCATTAATACTTACTTATATAATACTGTGATATTTCTGTACATTAACAACAAACTTGTTCTACTGTAATACATACTGTAGATAATATTATATAATACTTCATCTAATTTTTATAGTCCTATTCGAAAAAAATCTATAATCTTTTAACATTTTTTATATTTTTATAAAATATGACATTAAAATAATGCAGTAGAAATCGGAAATTCACTAGATTTCTACTGTATTTATAGAGAGA
>NZ_DXLG01000049.1:0-1289 GCF_019414865.1 Veillonella sp. | reverse complement strand
AATTATTTTTTTAATATTTTATCAAACTAAACGGATAAAATTTGTTTGGCATCAGCCACAATTTGTTCTAAAGAAACGCCATTTTCTTTTAACAGTTCAGTTGCATCATAACGATCGTGGAACTCTTTAGCAATACCTTCACCACTGCGAGTTACTTGAGATTTATGTAAAATACTATAATCTGTCGTATCAACCACACCACTAGATACAAACTCACCTACAGGAACACGAATGGCTACAGGATGATCCTGTTGATGCACGGCATATTTAGTCATAGCCAACAATTCTTCGTTATTTGTAGGTGCTAAATAAACCAAGTTAGGAATGCTTGTAAGCATTGGAATATCAAAGAACCCTAAATGTGTTACATCATTCATACCATGTACAGATGCCATATGATTGATAATGACCGCCGTGTTCAGATACCTTTGTCATGAGGGCTTGACGAGCTTGTGCCGTTAGATCTGTTAATTCAGTAAGGGATAAGCCTTTTAAATCGGCTGGAGATTTTATATCAATTAAATTCATAAGTTTCCTTCCTATTTGTTTTGTGTTACTAACCGTGCTATACTGTATGTCCAGCATGTAACAAGTATAAAACTTAAAGTTAGTTTTAAGTCAAGAAAAAAACGTAAAATTTAAATCTAACCTTTAATCATATACATAGATTATATACTAAATATATTACTCCTGAAACTAAATCCATTTACAAATGTAATATGAACCCAAAAGGAGGTCCTATGACATATACTGTTGGCGAAATCGCAAAAAAACTAAATGTAGCACCTTCTACATTACGTTATTATGATAAAGAAGGCTTATTGCCCTTCGTAGAACGTTCTGTTGGTGGTATCCGTGTATTCCATGACGAGGATATGGATTGGTTAGAATTGATTGAATGCATGAAGCATACAGGTATGCCTATTAAAGAAATAAAACATTTTATCGACTACTGCGTCGAAGGTGATAGTCGCATTAATGAAAGATTATCTATTATTAGAAATCAACGAGATCGCGTATTAGTAGAAATCGAACACCTACAAGCACGCTTGTCCATGCTAGAATTTAAAACATGGTTTTACGAACAAGCTAAGGCTAATGGAACTACTAGCTTTTATGAAAGCTTAACACCTGATGACGTTCCTGTAGAGTATCATAAATACTTTGAACGCAAATGGCGCGCTGATAAAGAAGCCGCCGAAAATGGTGAACCACCTAAAAAATATAGAGCTATATAAATCAGAACCACCCGTAAAACGGGTGGTTTGCTCACGGGCTATAAGCCCGTA
>NZ_DXLG01000048.1:4770-11204 GCF_019414865.1 Veillonella sp. | reverse complement strand
ATAATAATTACTATAATATATAATAATTACTATAATAAAGATAGCAGATGACTGTAAAAAAAACAATTATTTGAAAGTACTACTATAAATGCTTTATAATTATATGGTTAAAGTATATTTTCTAAGGATTGGGGTTTATGGGAGATTATAATTACAAGTTGGATGTTTTTGAAGGTCCTTTGGACTTGCTTTTGCATCTTATTGAAAAACATAAAATAGAAATCACCGATATTCCTATCGTTGAAATTACGAGTCAATACTTGGAATATTTAGATAATTGGAATCACTTTGATATTCATTATAGTAGTGAGTTTCTTGTAATGGCTTCTACTTTGTTACAGATTAAATCGCGTATGCTATTACCTAAAGCTGAACCTGAGCCAGAGGATGCTGAAGATCCACGTGATGAATTGGTAGCTAAATTAGTAGAGTTTAAAAAAATCAAAGATTTTACAGCTATACTGATGGAACGTACGGCTGTATCCGCCAATATATTTAGTAGACCTGAAGAAACAAGCGTACTTGGGTTAGATAATATATATAATTTAGAACTTTCCCGATTATATGAAATTTTTTATCAGACTATAAAACGCGCTAAGGAATTACCTGAAGAGGAGCCTATTCGCGAGGTCAAGGTTGAAAAAGACAGTTATAGTCTAGAGGATATGATTTTGTCTTTATCTAGTCGAGTACGACGTGGTGAAAGTTTATATTTTAGGGAGTTATTAATAGCAATTGAAACAAAAAGTGGTATGGTAACAATCTTTATGGCTGTTTTAGAATTGTTGAAGCAACAAGTTATGGAAATGCGCTATGAAGAGGATGATATTATATTCACTGCAGCCTTAGAAGGTACCGTATAGAAAGGGGGCTATATGAGCTTACCAACAATGCATTTAGAGGCCGTGTTATTCTCATCGGCAAAACCTATATCAATAGAAATGCTTGAAGAAGTATTTGAACTTTCAAAAGAAGAAGTACAAGATTATATAGATACATTACAACGGGAACTAGATGAGCAAAATCGCGGCATCCGTTTGAGAGTATCTGGAGCAGGTATTGAGTTAGTTAGTGCCATGGAAAGTGCTGACTATGTAGGTCATATCCGTAAGAGAGAAGATAAATTATCTAATGCAGCGATGGAAACATTAGCTGTCATAGCCTATAAACAACCTATAACTAAAGCTGAAATTGAAGAAATCCGCGGTGTAAATAGTGATAAGATTATTAAACAATTACTCACTCGATCTCTTATTGCGGAACTAGGTCATAAAGATACTGTAGGAAGACCTATTCTTTACGGAACAACTGACGAGTTTTTAAGGAGTGCTGGCGTAGAATCTATTGAAGCTTTACATCAAGAAGTTTCAGAAACAGAAGGATAATATGGAACGATTACAAAAATTTATTGCTAGTTGTGGTGTAGCATCACGACGCAAGGCAGAAGAATTGATTACAGAAGGAAAAGTTAAGGTTAATGGTCGTAGAGTCACTGAATTAGGTGTGAAAATTGATCCTCAAAAGGATAAAGTTAAGGTTAATGGTCAATTATTAGCCCAAGAGAAACCAGTTTATTACTTGTTAAATAAACCAAAGGGGGTTATTACATCTGTGTCTGACCCTCAAGGTCGTGAAACTGTTTTAGATTATATTAAAAATGAATCAAAACGAATCTATCCAATAGGTCGCCTTGACTTATATACAGAAGGGTTATTGTTGTTGACCAATGATGGTGAGTTGGCTCAAAACTTAACTCATCCGTCTAAGGGCGTAGAAAAAACATATGAAGTGCGTATTAAGGGCCGTGTTCGTGATGAAGATTTACAGGTTATTGCCAATGGTGTTGAACTGGAAGATGGTATAACAGCTCCTGCAACAATAGTAGATCTCGGTTTTGATGATCATAATGGTGTTCATGAAGTAGAAATTACAATCCATGAGGGTCGTAATCGACAAGTTCGTCGTATGTTTGAACACTTTGGGTACCGTATTCATAACTTAAAACGAATTGCCTATGCTGGGCTTACCTTAGGTGGTGTTAAACGTGGTGGTTCTCGTCAGCTTACAATTCGTGAAGTAAAAGCCCTAAAAGCGTTAGGAGCAGGTAAGGAATGAAACAAATTGTAGTCATAGGCGGTGGTGCAGCAGGTCTTATGTCAGCTGTTATAGCTGGTCGTGAAGGGGCACGTGTCATCTTACTAGAAAAAATGAATATGGTTGGTAAGAAGATGGGCATTACAGGTAAAGGTCGCTGTAATATTACAAATAGTGCAGATATGACCGAGTTCATTAAAAATACGCCTGGTAATGGTAAGTTCCTATATGGCGCTTATGAACGCTTTAGTAATGAAGACTTGCTTGAATTATTACATAGTTGGGGCTTAAAAACTAAGGTTGAACGAGGGGGACGTGTATTCCCAGAATCTGATTCTGCTTTAGAAGTACGCAATATATTCATGAAAATCCTTATAAAGTATAAAGTTCAAGTTCATTTAAATGAACCTGTTACATCTATTACTGTTGAGGATGGTCGTGTTGTAGGGGTTACAACAGATAAGGAACAATATGCTTGTGATGCCGCTATCATCTGTACAGGTGGTGCCTCTTATCCGTTAACTGGTTCTACTGGTGATGGATATGCTTTAGCTAAAAAAGTTGGTCATACCATTACAGATATAAGACCATCATTGGTACCAATTGTAACAGGGGAATCTTGGGTAAAAGATATTATGGGGCTTAGTCTTCGTAATGTTGAGGTATCTGTTATTTCTAAAAATAAGGTACAAGCGAAACAATTTGGGGAAATGATGTTCACTCATTTCGGTCTTACGGGTCCTACAATCTTGTCTTTAAGTCATACAGTAGGCAAATTGTTGCGTAAGAAAAATCCACAAATCACTATTGAAATAAATCTCAAGCCTGCATTAACTGCAGAAGTTTTAGATAAACGCTTACAGAAGGATTTTGATTTATATTCAAAAAAACAATTAGCTAATGGGATGAAAGATTTGTTACCTGTCAATCTGATTCCGATTGTGATAAACCTTGCTGAATTAGATCCAAGCAAACCAATTAATCAAATCACAAAAGAAGAACGTATGCGTTTATGTCATGTATTACAACATATGACATTAACTGTAAAGGAGTTACGCCCTGTAGCAGAAGCAATTGTTACAGCCGGTGGTATTTCGTTAAAAGAGTTTAGTCCTAAAACTATGGAGTCTAAATTGGTGAAAGGCTTATATGGTGCTGGTGAGGTTCTGGATATTGATGCCTTTACGGGCGGCTATAATTTACAAGCTGCGTTTTCTACTGGTTATGTGGCGGCTATGCATGCTGTACATGGTGATGAAGAATAGAGGTTATTATGAATACAAAAAAAATTGCCATTGCTATTGATGGTCCTGCAGGGGCTGGTAAAAGTAGTATTTCAAAAGTAGTGGCCAATGAATTGGGTTATTTATATATCGATACAGGCGCTATGTATCGAGGTGTAACATGGGCGGTTCTCGATAGCCATGTTGATGTGAAAAATCAAAAAGATGTAGAATCATTGCTCCCTTCATTAGATTTAACATTAGAGCCTACTGCAAATGCTTGTAAAGTATTTGTAAAAGGTCAAGACGTGACAGATCTAATTCGACAACAACAAATCAATGAGAATGTATCAACTATTGCCTCTTATAAAGGTGTTCGTGAATACTTAGTTGAACGACAACAAGCTATGGCTGCTGTTGGTGGTGTTATTTTAGATGGTCGTGATATAGGTTCTGTTGTACTACCAAAGGCTGAGTTGAAGATATATTTAACAGCATCTGTAGATGCACGAGCAAAACGTAGATGGCTTGAAGTTCAAGGTACTTCTAATGAACAATCATTAGAAGATATCAAAAATAATGTTGAAAGTCGCGATGAAATGGATAAAAATCGCGATGAATCTCCACTGGTGTGCGTTGAGGATGCTATTGTTGTGGATTCTAGTAACATGACGTTTGATGAAACAGTGGAACATATATTACATCTAGTACAGGAGCGAATCTAAGATGAATAAATTTTCTACATGGCTTTGGCGTACTGCCTTTTGGTTGCGCTATAAAGTCGGCTATGGACTAAAGGTATATGGGCGTGATAATTTTCCTATGGAAGGTCCCGTTATTGTTGTACCAAATCATTTGAGTAATAATGATCCACCTATCTGCGGCTATGCATTACCTAGACATGTACATTTCATGGCGAAACAGGAATTATTTGTGAATCCCATTTCTCGATTTTTCTGTACATGGCTTGGTGCGTTTCCACTAAATCGCGGTGCTATCGACAAGGTAGCTATACGTCATGCCTTAGGATTATTGAAAGACAATAAGGTACTGGGGATATTTGCTGAAGGAAACCGTCAAAAGAGCGGTAAGCTTGGAAGATTTCATGATGGCGCAGCATCAATTGCATTGCGTACAGGCATTGGTATAACACCAGTTGCTATTATTGGATCTCATAATATGAAGAAAAATCAAGTAGCTTGTATTATTGGTAAACAAGTTCCTGTAAATAAAGCTAAACCAACACCTGAAGCAATCAAAGAGGTTAATGATCGCATTAAAGGTGAAATTCAACGCATGATAGATTCGTATCATGAAAATCGTATAGAGGAGACTTTATGGAAATAATTTTGGCTGAAAATCATGGCTTTTGTTATGGTGTTAAGCGAGCTGTTGAAATGGCTAATGAAGCTGCCGATGGTAAGGGTAAAAGTTATACATTAGGTCCTATCATTCATAATCCTCAAGTTGTAGGTCGCCTTGAAAGTAAAGGTGTAAGTCCTATTCAAGAGGTAGCAGATATTGACGAAGGGACAATGATTATTCGATCTCATGGTGTAGGCCCTGCTATTTATGCAGAAGCTGAAGAAAAGGGATTACATATTTTAGATGCTACATGTCCTCATGTAAAAAAAGCGCAACAAGATGCTAAGTCTGTCATAGAAGATGGAATGACTTTGGTGATTTTGGGCGAAAAAAACCATCCTGAGGTAAAAAGTATTAATTTATGGGCAAATAACAAAGGAATAATCATCGAAGATGAAGAATCCGCCCAAAAACTACAAATTGTGGAAAAAATGGGTGTTGTTGTACAAACAACCTTTTCACAATTCAAATTTAACAGTATAATAGAGATATTAGAGAAAAAATCTAAGAATCTTAAGGTTTTCAAAACGATATGCAATGCAACGCAAGAACGACAGAACTCTGCCGTTGACTTAGCACGTAATGTAGATCTTATGATAGTGATAGGCGGTAAGAATAGCGGCAACACAAACCGATTGGCAGAGGTTTGTCGTGACGTTGGATGTACAACTTATCACATTGAAACTTCTACTGAATTACAACTGGAATGGTTTAACCGAGTACAGACGGTAGGAGTTACAGCAGGAGCATCGACTCCCGACTGGATTATTAAGGAGGTCATTGAGACAATGAAAGATTTTGCAGAATTATTAGCAGCAGAAGGTCAAGAAGAATTTAAGAAAGGGAACGTTGTAGAAGGTACAGTAGTTCAAGTTGAAGATGAACGCGCTTATGTATCTTTTGGCTACAAAACTGAAGCCATTTTGAACAGAACTGAAATTTCTTATCCAGCACCAGAATCTGCCAAAGATGTGTTGAAAAATGGTGATGAAATTAAAGCAGTTATCATGAACCACATCAAAGAAGATAATCCTATTTATCTTTCCATGACTCGCTTGGCTAAAGATGAAGATTGGCAATATGTTATCGAAGCACAAGAAAAAGATGAAGCTATCGTATGTAAAGGTATTGATGCTATCCCAGCAGGTTTGGTAGTAACAGTTAAATCCCTTCGTGGTTTCATTCCATTGTCCCAAGGTGATGTTCATTTCGTAAAATCCTTGGACAACTTGGTTGGTACAGAATTCGAAGCTAAAGTACTTGAAATCGACGAAAAGAAAAACCGTTTGGTTCTTTCCCGTCGTGCAGTATTGGAAGTAGAACGTCAAGCTAAATTAGCTGAAGCATTGAAAAACATCAACGTTGGCGACAACTATAAAGGTATTGTTCGTAAAATCATGCCTTATGGTGCTTTCGTAGATATCGGTGGTATTGAAGGTTTACTTCACATTTCCGACATTTCTTGGCAAAAAATTAAAAAAGTGGAAGATGTTCTTTCCGTTGGTCAAGAAATCGAAGTTAAATTACAATCCTTCGACGCTGAAAGCAACAAATTATCCTTGTCCTTAAAAGCTTTGACTAAGAGCCCATGGGACGTAGCTGAAGAAACATTGCATGTTGGCGATGTTATCAACGGCAAAGTTGTTCGTTTGGTAGCTTACGGTGCATTCGTAGCTGTTAACGACGACATTCAAGGTTTACTTCACATTTCTCAAATTACAAAACAACGTAATGCGAAAGTTGAAGATTACT
>NZ_DXLG01000048.1:0-4760 GCF_019414865.1 Veillonella sp. | reverse complement strand
CCGCGGTCAAGAAGTAGAAGTTAAAATCATTTCTCTAAACAAAGACGAAAAGAAATTGGGTTTGGCTTTAACTGAATTGATGGAAGCAAAAGAAACTGCAGAAGACGCTGAATAATTCATTGTCTAATATAAGGCTAACCAAGGTTTCCTTGGTTAGCCTTTTTGCGTACTTTACGTAGAATATGATAAAATATAGTAATGTATTAGATTAGATAATGAGGTGAAACCATGGCAAAACCATTAGTGGCTGTTGTAGGTCGTCCAAATGTAGGGAAATCTACACTTTTTAATGCCATTGTTAATAAACGAATCTCTATTGTTGAAGATATTCCTGGTGTAACACGGGATCGTATTTACTTTGACGCAGAGTGGTTAAATCGTGAATTTACAATGATAGATACAGGTGGTATCGAATTCATAACAGATAATAGTCATGTTATTCCTAAGATGATGCGTTTACAAGCTGAATTAGCAATTGAAGAAGCGGATGTAATTTTATTTGTTGTTGATGGTAAACAAGGAATTGTTCCTGCCGATGAAGAAGTTGCAAATATATTACGTGCTAGCGGCAAACCTGTAGTTTTAGTTGTTAATAAAATTGACAGTGTTAATCAAGAACCTAATATTTATGAATTCTATAATCTTGGATTAGGTGATCCAATTGGTATTTCTGCTAAGAATTTAATGAATTTAGGTGACTTGCTTGACGATACGGTTAAACATTTTCCTCCAGTTGGTACAAATGTTGATGATGAAGATACTATTCACGTAGCGGTTATTGGCCGTCCTAATGTAGGTAAATCTTCTTTGACTAATGCATTATTAGGGCAAGACCGCGTAATCGTATCTGATGTAGCAGGCACAACACGTGATTCCATCGATACATATTGGACTCATGGAGATCAAAAATTTGTCCTTATCGATACTGCAGGCATGCGACGTAAATCTAAAATCGAAGAAGCTGTTGAACGATATAGTATTGTGCGTTCTTTACGCTCTGTAGACCGTTCGGATATTGTTGTTCTTGTACTTGATGCTCAAGATGGTGTTACAGAACAAGATAAGAAAATTGCTGGTTATGCCTATGAAGCAGGCAAGGGTGTAATTATTGTTGTAAACAAATGGGATCTTGTTGAAAAAGATGATAAAACAACTCTGCGCTTTACTGAAGATATTTATGATGAATTAGGGTTCTTACAGTTTGCGCCGATTCTATTTGCATCTGCATTGACTAAGCAACGTATTCATCGTTTAGCTGATATGTTGAAATTCGTTTCTGAACAACAGTATCGCCGTGTATCTACAGGTACATTAAATCAATTATTGCAAGATGCTCAAACAGTAAATCCTGTACCATCTCGTAATGGCAGAATTCCAAAGATTTACTATATGACACAAGCAAGTGTTAAACCACCTACATTTATTTTGTTTGTAAATGAACCAGAGTTAATTCACTTCTCGTATATGCGTTTCTTGGAAAATAGATTACGTGAGTCCTTTGGCTTTGAAGGAACACCAATTCGTTTAGTGTTGCGTGGTAAGAAACGAGATGATGAAGACTAATGGATATTATGGTTATCGTATATGCTATATTGGCATATCTTATTGGTTCAATTCCTAGTGGTTTAATTATCGGTAAAACCTTCTTTAATACAGATGTCCGCCAATATGGTTCTAAAAATATAGGTGCCACTAACACCTATCGCGTTATAGGTCTCAAAGCTGCATTACCTGTATTTCTCTGTGATGCCTTAAAAGGCGCGGCTGGGGTAGTATTATTATCCTCTTATGGACCTATGTATATGATCTTAGGTGGTATTCTTGCTATGATGGGCCATAACTGGTCTATATTCTTAGGCTTTAAAGGTGGTCGTGGCGTAGCTACAGGACTAGGTGTATTAATTGCTTTGTCACCATTAGTTGCTTTGATTGCCTTCTTGGTATGGGGCGTTATTGTCTATTTCACTAAGCTCGTATCACTAGGATCAATTATAGCTGCCGCTTTGGTACCAATCTTAATGTATTTTACAGGCGAATCTTATTGGTTCGTTGGCTTTGGCGCTTTGGCTGCTTTATTTGTCATTGTTCGCCATTGGGATAATATCAAACGTTTACTTGCAGGTAATGAGTTAAAAGTAGAACGTATCAAAAAGGATTAATATATGAATGTTGTTGTTGTCGGCTCTGGTAGCTGGGGTACTGCTCTTGCTATTAAATCCGTATTAGCTGGAAATACCACAACTTTATATTGTCGTCGCCCAGAATTTGCAGATCAATTAGCTAAAGATTTGGAGAATAAAGAGTATTTACCTGGCGTAACATTACCAAATGAATTAGTATATAGTTCAGATCTTGCTACCTGTATTAAAGGGGCTGATATCATTCTCATGGTTACGCCATCTGTACATGTACGTACTAGTTTAGAGTCTATTAAGCCATATGCTCATAAAGAACAATCGTATATACTTTGTTCAAAAGGTGTAGAGCGTACTACTGGTAAATTGCTGACTACAGTTATGAGAGAGGTTCTAGGAACAGTTGGATGTAATCTCGCTGTTTTATCTGGTCCAAATCATGCGGAGGAAATTGGACGCGATTTACCGGCTGCATCTGTTTTAAGTACAGAAGATCTTGATGTGGCTACGATGCTACAGAAAGCATTATGTAGTCAAAACTTTAGAATTTATGCAAATACTGATATTACTGGTGTTGAGTTAGCAGGGGCTACAAAGAATATTATTGCTCTCGCTGCTGGTATTGTAGACGGTCTAAAGTTAGGGGATAACTGTAAAGCATTGCTCTTAACACGTGGGTTGCATGAGATGACCCGCTTTGGTGTAGCCTTAGGGGCACAAAAAGAAACCTATGCTGGCCTTGCTGGTATGGGAGATTTGATTGCCACATGTATGAGTCCCCATGGTCGCAACCGGGCTGCTGGACAAAAATTAGCAGATGGTAAAACAATGGACTATATTATTAATCATACGAATATGGTTGTAGAAGGTTTCTTTGCTACTGACATTATTTATAAAATGGCTTGTGAACATCAAATTGAAATGCCAATAACAAAGGCATTGTATGAAGTTTTATATGAGGAAAAATCTCCTGCTTTGGCATTAGCAGAATTGATGGGACGAGATATTAAAATTGAAGTATCATAAATAAAAGATACTTTTAATTTGGTTATTTATATACTATAATTAATGAGTATAATCTTGTGAGGGTTGTATGCGAATTATTGGCGGAACTGCAAAGGGACATACTATAAAAGCACCTAAAGGGGTAGATACTAGACCTACACTTGATCGTGTTCGTGAAAGTGTGTTTAATGTATTATCTAATAGAGGTATATTTGGTACTCATGTATTAGATATATTTTCAGGTACAGGTGCAGTAGCTATTGAAGCCTTAAGTCGTGGTGCAGCACATGCAGTAGCGGTAGACTTTAAAACAGGAAAATTGATTTTAGAGAATGCCAAACATTGTCATGTGGAGGATCGGTTAGAAATCATTCCGAGGAAACTTTCACAATTAAAAAATTATATAATGGGACGACAGTTCGATTATATTTTTTCTGATCCACCATATGAAAATGGATTTATACAAGAGACCATAGATATGGTTGTAGACTGTGATTTATTAAAGCCTGAAGGTGTTTTACTACTAGAGCACCATAAGGACGAGGCATTTACCTTGCCTGAATCATGGAAATGTTTAAAAGAACAGAAATTTGGTTATACCATGGTTTCCTATTTTGTAAACACTGCTGAAAGGAGCTAAACCTGTGCGTATAGGTGTGTGTCCGGGTAGTTTTGACCCAGTAACAAATGGACATGTTGATATTTTTGAACGAGGCAGTCGATTAGTTGATAAATTAATCATTGCTGTCAGCTCTAACCCAAATAAAAATTCCTTATTTACTATGGAAGAACGGGTTGAGATGATTCAAAATTCTGTCAAACATATTCCTAATGTTGAAATTGATTGTACAGGTGGTCTACTTAACCAGTATGTTAAATCTAAGAATGCCACAATAATCATTCGAGGATTACGAGCTTTAAGTGACTTCGAATATGAATTTCAACGTGCGTTGTTTGCAAAATATTTGGATGATGATATTGAAACTGTATTTATTATGACAAATAACAAATACTCTTTCGTCAGCTCCACAGGTATTCGTGAACTTGCAAAATTTGGCGGTAAGCTAGATGGTTTAGTTCCGGATGATGTTAAGGAAAAACTTGAAGAACGCTTTAATACGGTCCATAATAAATAGGGGTGAAATGTATGAAAACAGAAAAATTATTAGAAGATTTAGAGGTTCTTATTGAATCTAGCAGCCGTATTCCTATGACTACAAAACGTATGGTTGAGGAAGACGAAATTATGCGTATTATTGATTCTATTCAAGAGTCTTTACCATTGGAACTTGAAGAGTCTCGTCGTATTGTAGCAGATAAAGATAAAGTGCTAGCTGATGCTCAACGTCAAGCTGAAACTTTGATTGATCAAGCTAAAGACTACATTGCTAAATTAACTGCTGAAAGTGAACTAGTTAAACAAGCTCAAGAACAAGCTAATCAAATTATCAATGCAGCTAACCAATCCTCTGAGGAATTGAAATCCAGCTCCATTCAATATGCTGGTGATGTTCTTAAATATGTGGAAAACAATTTAGAAAAAACATTGGAAAGCTTACGTCAAAATCGTGAAAGTTTGAAACAAACTGAACAACGTACAGAAGAAAACCAATAATATTA
>NZ_DXLG01000047.1:4747-11824 GCF_019414865.1 Veillonella sp. | reverse complement strand
TCTATAAATTTACCTTTATAATAACAAACATATGTTTGAAAATACTCTGTATTTTTGTTATACTAATCATAGAAATTCTTCTTTTCATATTTCTTATAGAGTCTAGTGGTTTAGCGGTTTGA
The DNA here is from genome assembly GCF_019414865.1 of Veillonella sp. GTDB lineage: Bacteria > Bacillota > Negativicutes > Veillonellales > Veillonellaceae > Veillonella. The sequence continues at coordinate 11,702 of NZ_DXLG01000047.1, read as the reverse complement.
GGAGGTGTTGATATGGGTTCAGCTGATACGGATCGGATGTATATGTGCATTGATTTGAAGAGTTTTTACGCGTCTGTGGAGTGCGCTGATTTGGGGCTGGATCCGTTTACAACGCCTTTGGTAGTGGCCGATGGGTCTCGTGGCAAAGGGGCTATTACGTTGGCTATTTCACCGGCCTTAAAAAAGTTAGGCGTTAAGAATCGCAGTCGTCTTTTTGAGATTCCTCCGCACATTGAATATTTAACGGTAAAGCCCCATATGAAGCGGTATATGCAGGTATCCGCTCAGATTTATGGGACCTTGCTCAAGTATGTGGCACCGGAGGATGTGCATGTGTACTCTATCGATGAGTATTTCATTGATATAACTCCTTACTTGCCACTTTACAAGAAAACGCCTCGTGAGCTAGCGCAGATGTTACTTGATGCAGTGCTCAAGGCGACTAACATTTATGCTACTGTTGGAATTGGAACGAATTTATTCCTCGCCAAAATTGCTCTCGATATCCTCGCAAAACATGCACCTGATTTTATAGGGTATCTTGATGAAAGCCTCTTTAAAGAGAAAATTTGGTATCATCAGCCGTTGACCGATATTTGGCAGATTGGTAAGGGTATAGCCAATCGTTTGCACAAGTATGGCGCTTATGATTTACATGGCATCACCATGGTGCCAGAGGCTAAGTTATATAAGGAGTTTGGCATTAATGCAGAGCTCATTATCGATCATGCTTGGGGGCGTGAGCCGTGTACGATTGCAGATATTCATGCGTATCGTCCTATTAAGCATTCCATCTCTCATAGTCAGATTTTATTGCGCAATTATTCCTATGAAGAGGCCTATGTGCCTATGCGTGAAATGGTAGAGTCCTTGGTACTAGAGCTGTTACAAATCAAAGGGGTTACGAACCATATTCATGTTCATATTGGTTATGCAGATGATATGGTGCGCTCTACTGGAGGTTCTAAAAAGCTTAAGCAGTACACTGATTCATTGCAAACATTAACGACGGCAGTAATTAAATTATATGAACAACATTGCCATAAAAATGAACTCATCCGTCGTATAGGCGTAAGCTTTGAGGATTTAGTCAACCGCTCTGCTATTCCTCAAGAGGTAGATTTGTTTAGCGCCCTTGCGACGGATGAAGAAGAAAAGGAACGGCAAGTCCATGAGGCGATGCTGTCTATTAAGGAGCAATTCGGTAAGAACTCTATTCTGCGTGCCTCCAGCTTGCAAGAGGAAGGGACAATGCGCTTTAGAAATACCTTGGTAGGTGGCCATAATGGGGAATAAATAGTGTAATGGATACCATGGTAATTGAACGAAGGACAACAATTGAAAATAGATTAGTCGCATAAGGGGAGGTATACATTAATGAAACATCGTATGTCTCGTTTGCAACGAGCAAAACAATTTATGCCCTTTGCGGCATTAAAGGGATTTGAAGTATTACTGGCAGCTGTGGCACGGCCTAAAGAGCATCGTGTAGAGCTATCGGAGGATCAAGTAGATGAGTTAAATAAGGTTTTACAGACTATACATTGCGGAGAATGGGTGCGAATTGTTTACTACAATAAACAAAGATATACAGAGCTTATAGGGGCTGTTGATATGATTAGTGCGCAAATGCAAATTATATCTGTTCAAGGCATAGATATTCCCTTTAGATCTATTAAGGAATTGAATCTGTATGATATGACAATATAAAGAGTTGTCTTTATATATGGTTTAAGGGCTAGAGTTAAGGTGTGATTCGGTATACAATGATGAAAAGGGTTGTAATTTAATTATATTCTCGTATAAAAATACCCTATATGATTAGCTGTTATATGACTATATATACTCTTTGTATTGTTTTATGAGAAAGGCGGTATCTGTAATGCATGAGGTCATATCATTACTTATCAATCGCTATGATTTTTTCCTCCAGTTGTTATGGGAACATATAGAAATTTCAGTATTAGCTTCTGTTATTGCTACCATCATCGGTGGATTATTGGGTGTGTTTATATACGAATATAAACGGCTAGCTGCGCCCGTTATGGTAGTGGTTAATTTCCTATATACGATTCCATCTATATCGATGTTAGGCCTTTTGTTGTATGTATCGGGTGTTGGTAATACGACCGCTATCATTGCATTGGTTATCTATGCCTTATTACCGATGGTACGAAATACATTTACTGGTCTTAACCAAATTGATCAATCTATGTGTGAAGCGGGAATTGCGTTAGGGCTTACGCGGATTCAACGTTTGTGGAATATAGAGATTCCCTTGGCCATGCCAACTATTATGGCTGGTATACGGACTATGCTCGTTATGACCATTGCCTTGACAGGTATTGCATCCTTTATTGGTGCTGGTGGCTTAGGTGTGGCGATTTATAGGGGGATTACAACGAATCAAAGTGCTTTGACAATTGTAGGCAGTCTACTGATTGCCCTATTAGCCATTACCGTTGATGCTCTCTTTTCTTTAGGTGAAAGAGTAACGCGTATTAGCCCTCATATGAAGCGCTATACGATTATATTTGTTTCGATTATGACGATAATTGCAATGGGTATAGGTGGCTGGGCTATGTATTGCCGTCATGTGAAGACCGATGTTATTCATATTGCAACGAAACCTATGACGGAACAGCTTATTTTGGGGAATATCTTAAAAGAATTAATCGAGAAGAAGACTGATCTAACCGTAGAGGTTACAGAAGGTGTAGGTGGTGGTACATCAAATATTCAACCAGCTATGCTTTCCGGCCAATTTGATATATATCCTGAATATACTGGTACGGCTTGGTCTGCTGTGCTAAAACGTACAGATACGTATGATGAAAGTCTATTTAATGAGCTTTCACAGGCCTATAAAGAGAAATATAATTTTGAGTGGGTCGGCATGTACGGTTTTAATAATACCTATGGCATAGGAGTGCGTAATGAAATTGCTCAGAGTTATGGCGTAAAAACGTATTCGGATCTTGCTCGTATAGCACCATCCCTAACATTAGGAGGGGAATATGATTTCTTTGGACGTGAAGATGGCTATGCTGGATTACAACGCGTGTATGGCATGAGTTTTAAAGCTACTAAAGATATGGATATAGGGCTAAAATATACGGCTATTGGTCGTGATGAGGTGGATGCAATGCCGATATTCACGACTGATGGTCAATTAAGTATTACACCGATTACGGTGTTACAAGATGATAAACATTTATATCCATCTTATATGTCTGGTAATGTGGTGCGTAGCGAAGTATTGATTGCTCATCCTGAACTGCGCCCTGTATTAGAAAGTTTGAATCATACGATTACAGATCAAGAGATGGCGAAGATGAATTACGCCGTTGAAACGGAACACCAACTGCCAGCTGATGTAGCACATAAATTCCTGGTAGAACGAAATTTGATATAAGGTGAATATAGTTAGAACTAAAGTAAATAAAATTTAATATATGTTGAATATGATTTTATATTGACAATTAATCTCCTTTGATGTAATATAAACATATGAACAGGTATTCATATAAATGAAAATATCTGATGAAAAATGTTTAGGAACATATATAACAAGATATGAAACAAGATATGTCTAATAAGTATTAGAAAAATATTACCTATTAATTTACAATACAGGATAGAAGCTTTCACCATTATCAAAGGAGATATCATGGAAGAAACATTGTTGTTGAAGGATTTGAACTGTGCGAACTGCGCAGCAAAAATTGAAGATCGTATCCGTAAAATGGATGTTGTAGAGACTGCAAATTTCACAATTGCTACACATCAATTAAAATTAACCGGCTCTTGGGAAGACCGAGAAGCTCTTAAACGTGACATTCAAGAGATTTGTGATGCCATCGAAGAGGGCGTAACCGTAGCTGATTATGAGCGTAAATCTAAAGCGGCTGTGGATGACCATGGTCATGATCACGACCACGGCAGTGAGGCAGTAACAATTGCAGTTATCGTAGCAGGCTTGTTATTTATGCTCTACGAAGCGTTGACTACGGTTGTTCCGTCCATCAGCTTGCCAGAGTCTATCGAAACTCCAATTTACTATATTGCCTATATTCTCCTTGCGTTCCCTGTATTGCGTATCGCAGGTCGTAATATCCTAAAAGGTGAAGTATTTGATGAAAACTTCTTGATGTCTATCGCTACATTGGGTGCTATTGCTATCGATGCATTGCCTGAAGCCGTAGGCGTTATCTTGTTTTACCGTATTGGTGAGTTCTTCGAAGAAAAAGCAACAGATCGTAGTCGTACAGAAATCATGAACGCTGTTGATATGCGTCCTCAAGAGGTGCGCGTTGTAGATACAGACTGCGGTGGTGAAATCGTAGTTATGGCTCCTGAGAAGGTTGAAGTAGGCTGGACTATCGAAGTTCGTCCTGGCGATTTAATTCCTCTAGACGGCACAGTGCTTGAAGGTGAAACTCGCGTTAACACCGCGCCTGTAACAGGTGAGCCTGTTCCTGTTCGCGCCGTACCTGGCACTCAACTTATGTCTGGTTGCATCAATGAATCTGGTCGCATTACGATGCGTGTAGATAAGGTTCTTGAAGAATCCATGGTTACTAAAATTCTTGATGCCGTTGAAAATGCAGCATCTTCTAAACCTAAAATCGACCGTTTCATTACGCGTTTTGCTCGCGTATACACACCAATCGTTGTAGCTCTTGCATTGGCTGTAGCTATCATTCCATCCCTTATTACAGGTGAATGGCATAAATGGATCTACACAGCCTTAACATTCCTCGTTATTTCTTGCCCATGTGCATTGGTGCTTAGCGTGCCACTTGCATTCTTCTCGGGTATCGGTAATGCGTCTAAACACGGTATCTTGCTTAAAGGTGGTCGCGTTATCGAGGCCTTGGCTAATGTGAAAGCAGTAGCTCTTGATAAAACTGGTACTATTACATCTGGTGAGTTCAAAGTTCACAACGTAGAAACTGTAGGCTCCCATGTAAGCTCTGGTCAATTGTTATCCATGGCTGCAGCTATCGAAGCCGTTTCTACGCATCCAATCGCAACAAGCATTGTTTCTGAAGCAAAAGATCAAGGTCTTACAGTGGAACCTTCAGATTTCGTTCAAGAATTAGCTGGCGAAGGTATGGTTGGTATGACAGATGGTCAACAAGTACTTGTTGGTAACCGTCGTCTTATGGAACGCTATAATGTTCAAGGCTATCCAACAGAACCTGCTGAATACGGTACAGAAGTTCTTGTGGCAGAAGGTAATACATACTTAGGTCGTATTATCATCGCTGATGAAGCTCGTCCTGATTCCGCAGAGGCTATCGCTAATCTTAACGGTCAAGATATTAAAACTGTTATGCTTACAGGTGATGCTGAAGCAAGTGCAAATTACATTGCTAAAAAAACTGGCGTAAGTGCTGTACGTGCTCAGTTGTTGCCTCAAGATAAATTGTCCGTTGTACAAGATATTCGCTCTGAATATGGTCCAACCATGTTCGTAGGGGACGGCATCAACGATGCTCCAGTACTTGCTGGTGCTGATGTTGGTGGTGCGATGGGTAGCGGTGCTGATGCGGCTATCGAAGCAGCAGATGTTGTGTTTATGCGTTCATCTTTGACTGCTATTGCACACGTTCTTGACTTGTCCAAAGCGACATTACGTGTAGCATGGCAAAACGTAGTGTTCGCTATTGCTGTAAAAATCCTTATCATGGCGCTTGGCCTCATGGGCTATGCATCCATGTGGTGGGCAGTATTTGGTGATACTGGTGTATCCATCCTTTGTATCTTGAACTCTGTTCGTATCTTGCGCCGCAATTAGGTGAAAGCAGAGTTTATAGCTCTGTAGAGGAACGAAATAAATTACATTATCCTGATCTGAATGATTAGGGCGGATATAAATAACCTCTAGGTTAGTAACTGACTAACTTAGAGGTTATTTTATTTGTGTGGATTAAACATTTACGATACTTTTACTATATACATTTGTACATCATAAATAGACATAAAACTGTATATGTATGTTCTAGATACACAAAACTTTCACAATTGAATTGAATAATAGCTATAAAATAGTATATAATTTATTAGATGATTACTATAAGTTCGTTGGAAGGAGGGATAGCATGATTACGGTGTATAAACATATAGAAGAAGAGTTAGTTTCCGATAGCACTGTATCAGATGCCACAAAAGGTTCTTGGGTAAATTTGGTGAACCCAGACCCCGATGAGTTATCCCTTATCAATATTTTGACGGAAATCCCAACGGACGTTTTAAAGACCGCTCTCGATATGGAAGAACGTTCTCACGTGGAGTTAGAGGATAACTATATCTTTATCGTTATTAACATTCCGGTTATCCGCGGTAACGATATGTATGATACAGTACCGCTTGGTATTTTCTTGACGCCAGACTTCTTCATTACTATCTGCTTAGAAGAGTCCGAAGTATTGTATCCATTCATTTCTAATCAGATTTCTACGTTCTATACATACAAAAAGACGCGTTTCTTATTCCAAATCTTGTATCGCACAGCGACAATGTTCTTGCGTTACTTGCAACAAATCAATCGTCGTACCGACGATATTGAAATCCAATTGCGTCATACTACAAAGAATAAAGACTTCTTCCAATTGTTGGAATTACAGAAATCCATGACATACTTTACATCTGCATTGCGCACGAATGGTACAGTTATGGAACGTCTATTGCGCTTGCGTGGTCATAGCTCCTATAAACACCTCCTCAAGATGTACGAAGAGGATGAGGACTTACTTGAGGACGTTATTATCGAAAATAAACAGGCCATCGAGATGGTTGAAATGTACTCAAATATTTTGATGAACATGATGAACGCCTTTACATCCATCATTTCTAATAACCTTAACTTGGTTATGAAAATGTTAGCAACCTTAACGATTGCCATGGCGGTTCCGACCATCGTATTTAGCTTGTGGGGGACAAACGTGCC
>NZ_DXLG01000047.1:0-4647 GCF_019414865.1 Veillonella sp. | reverse complement strand
CGATTGCCATGGCGGTTCCGACCATCGTATTTAGCTTGTGGGGGACAAACGTGCCATTGCCATTCCAAGAAGATCCAAATGGATTCTATGAGGTTGTAGGTGTTGCATTAGTATTCTCTATTATTGCCATTATCGGTATGTGGAAAAAAGACTTGTTCTAATGTTGATTATTAGCTGAATACTCAATTTAATAGTAAGTAGTTGAAACATTACTTTAACAACAAATACACATGAAAAAGCTGGCTTATGGCCAGCTTTTTTTCTTGTCCTATATTACGTTGTTGCTTATTATTGGGCCAATCTGATATAATAATACCGTTATGGAGAGGTGTCCGAGTGGTTTAAGGAGCTGGTCTTGAAAACCAGTGACTCCGCAAGGGGCCGTGGGTTCGAATCCCACCCTCTCCGCCACATTAGAAAGCCCTTTAGGTTATGCCTAGAGGGCTTTTTATTGTATTTTGTTAATCTTTGAAGTTTGTAAAATACCCTGTATTTATAGTATGATAGCTTTATATGTTTTTATTCTCTAGAAAGGAGCTCGTATGAATCGACTTAGTTTCTCACGAACTCAGATTTTAATTCTTGTCAGCGTGTGGCTAACATTTTTGATTAGCTTTGTTATGCGCTTATCTTGGGCATCCTTGATGCCTATTGTTAATGAAGCATTGAGTTTCACGCCTCAAATGGGTACGGCCTATCTATCTGCCTTTTACATGGGCTATGCTATCATGGTTTTACCAGGTGGTATCTTAGCGGATCGCATTGGCTACCGTTATACCATTTTGGTGAGCTTGCTTTCTATGGCGCTCATTACGGCATTGATGAGTACCATCGATAATTATACCTATGGTTGGGTATTGCGCTTCTTATTAGGTATCGTATCTGGTCCGGTACAAGCATCTTGTTTAAGTGCTATTGGGGATTACTTTGGGCCTAATCAACGTGGTGCAGCCGTGGGTATCTTCATGTCCTGTACATCCCTTGGATTGACTACTGTAAACCTTTATGCACCATATGTGGCAACTAATTATGGTTGGCAAAATGCATTTCTTTTAACAGCAGTATTACCAATCCTTGTTTTCATTCTTAGCTACTTTACGGTTCGTAAGCCAAGTGCTGAGATTTTAGCTCAACGAGAAGCAGAGGTGAGTGCTACATCTGCTCATATAGGGGAAAAGACTTCTTTAAAGGAAAACTTGTTACATGTTTTGAAGAATCGCAATATTTGTTGTCTTGCCTTTGCAGGCTTCTTTGCTACCGGTGCTACTTGGGCCGTGGCGCAATGGTCAAACTTGTACATGGTTAAACAGCTCGGCGTTAATGCCATCTATGCAGGCCATGTAATGTCTGCCTTTGGTTTAGCCGCGCTTATTGCGAAACCGACTATCGGTATTTTGTCCGATATATTACCGATTAAGAAGAACCATTTGGTGGCGCTTGTTATGTTCTTATTTGCACCAGCATTGATCCTCTTTGCGAGCACCACAAATCCAGATATGCTCTTTATAACAGGTCCAATTCTTGGTATTGGTGCTTTCATGCATAGTGCTTTAACAAATGCTCTCGTAATTCAATCCGCAGCACCTCATTTACGCGGTACCACTGCAGGCTTTGTAAACTTGTTTAATCAGATTGGCGTTATGTTGGCACCTATGATTTTAGGTAGCATGTTAACAGCTACAGGCAGTTATCAATCTGCATTGATGACCCTTGCCATTGCACCAGTTATCGGTGCTATTGCATTGTTCTTTGTACGTCTTAAATAATGTGAAAGCATCATACAATAGGTTCCTCTGATTGTATGGAAACAAACAAAATATGAAACAAAAGAGACTGAATTAGATCCCCTAATGAACTGCACCCCAAAAATTGGACACAATTTTTGGAGGTGCAATTCAAAATAGGGGACAGTTCAGTCTCTTTTTATACGTTACGAGTAACTATATTTTTTGATTATGGTTTTTGCGGTGCATGATAATCAGGTTGAGGCCTCCAATCACTCATAGGTGTATTTGGATCGGGCATGTCCTGATTTTGAATGTCGAGAATCCAATCACTAGGTCGAGGCCCTTGAGGCGGTGGTGGTGGAACGGGTCCATATATACCTAATTTAGAAGGAAATAACCGTGGTTGATTAGATGTATAAGGAGATTCTAATTGGTTTAGCGGTTTATAGATACCTTCTGGTGGCTGAACTCCAAATAATGGCCTACCTTCTGTTGGAGCCGGTGTACTTAATGGTTTATATGGACGAGGTGGTACGTATGGGTTCTTAGATGTATAGGTAATACGCTCTAATTCCAATGCATTATGTAAAATAAATTGACCTATTTCAGCTACAGGAGAACCCTTTGTAGCGACGTGAGCACCTGTAGATAGAACAGAACGTTGATTGTTAGCAGTTCCTATAGGTGCGCCATTTACTTGGTAGAATTTCGCCGGTGCTACATGCCAATCCATGAGGTAAATATCTTTAGATGTGTTACCACGATGGTATGTATAATTAGTTGAATAATCAGCAATAATATTCTGCTTTTTATAGAGACTAATTGTACGAGCATGAAGCGTACTATATGTAGGACCTGACTGTGCTAGACTAAGTGTACTTAAGTCGATATACACAGTCTCCGAAGGGCTATTATAAGCAACTTGGTATTGAGTAGGCTTGTTCTCTAATTCATATTGTGAAATCGCACTAGCTGATTGTAATGTTGCTAATGCTAGTATTAAAAAGGGATATAGTTTTCTCATCTTTGACCTCTCTTATGTGGAATTAGTATACCATAGTCAAACATGTAATTCTATAAAAAATGCATATAAAAATCCATAGTATGTATATTGTATATAATTGTCATTTTGTTATATGATTAATGCATAGTACAGGAGGTCTAGATATGGAAATTATCTGTTTTGGCGATAGCATCACCCGCGGTTATGATGTGCCTTATGGCCAAGGTTGGGTTGAAATTTGTGATGCATCTATAGAGGGTGTACATTTTACAAATTATGGTGAAGACGGCTGCTCCGTTCAGGGCATGATTTATAACATTGAAAAATGGCTACCTACAGCTGTAGCTGATTCAACGCGTCATATCTTCTTAATGTGTGGTACTAATGATATTTTGCAAGGTCGAGATAGTGCATATGTGTTCAAGACTCTGGTGAAAGCCATTGAATTAGCCAGTACAAAGGGACAGGTTATTATTGGTTTAGAAACGCAAATCGACAGCGATATGGATGGTTTAGATCTCGTCGTACGAGAGGTTAATAAACAGCTAAAAGCATACGCAGCGGCTCATGATATTAAGGTCATAGATTTCTATACGACCTTGTTTGAAGCGGATCAAATTGGACAAATCGTCTTTGCTGGAGAAGTACATCCCAATGAGCTAGGCTATCGCTTGATGGCTTACAAAGCACTAGAAATTTTTACAAGATTATAGATTTTTACAAGGCCTAAAGATTTTTAGACGGTTTTGACGTCTTTACATGACTAAAAAATCCCCTAATGAGTTACCTCATTAGGGGATTTAGTGATTTATAGTCTTTTTTCATGAAAGCTTATGGCTTTCACAAGTATAATTAAATTCGTAACGAATTAGTAGTTAGAATTAGCGACGTGCGTTGCCAACCTTAGCGGATTGAGCAATTGCGTATGCAGTACCTTTAACTAAATCGTAAGTATCAGCAGTGTTGCCAGATACTGTTACAGCTGCTACAGTGTCGTCAGTTACTGCGAACAATGCAGTTGCGTAAGGGTGTTGTGCACCATTTGGAACAGTTACAGCACCGGATTTAACAACGATGTAACGGTTGCCGTTGTTGAATACGTCGTAATGAGCAGCTTGTTTTACACCATCATAGCTTTCATTGTAAGCGAACAATGCAGCTACTTCACCACCTGCTACTTGACCAGTTTGTTGCATGGAACGCAATTTAGCAGCTGCTACAGCTGTTGGTTGAGTCATGTTAACAGTGATACGCAAGGAGTTGTTGTTTACAACTGCTTCAGTGATTACGTTTGTAGAGAATACATTTGCAACGCCGTCGCCAGCACGGTTGTAGGAGCTAGCAGTTTTCACTTGGTAGCCGTTAGTGTATGCAGGCAAGTCGTAAGTGTAAGATTTGCCGTTCAACAACAAGTCGAATGCGTTTAATTGGTTAGTTTTATAACGGGAAACATATGCACTGCCGTTACCATTAGCTGTTACGGAAGTTACAGTTTCTTGGTATACAGGTTGGCTGTTAGTAGCGATAGGGTCCATGATTTGAAGACCTACAGCTGTTGTTTCAGGTGCTACGAAGATTGGATCGCCTAATTCTTTAGATACAGGCATTTGTTGAGCCATGTCACCTGCTGTGTAAGGTACCGCTGGTAATGGTTTGTAACCAGGGCGTGGTGCGCTTGTTACATAACCAGATTGGTACGCTGGTGTAGCTGCTTGAGGTGCAGCGTAAGTATATTGCTCAGCTGCAGCGCGTTCGTAAGCACGTGCATTAGCATCAACAGATGCTGCGAAAGCAGAGAAAGACATAGTTGTAGCTGCAAATACTGCAAAAGCAGCTGCTAAATGTTTTTTGTTCATAATAGTTCACTCCTAAATACATGATTTTTACAAATAACACAAATACTAATATGTATTATAT
>NZ_DXLG01000046.1 GCF_019414865.1 Veillonella sp. | reverse complement strand
GTTATATAGCAGATATTTAATTAGTTATATAGTAGATACTTTAGAGGCAACATGAAATTTTACTTAAATCTAAAAAAATGATTGACGATGAATTATATACATGATATTATTATTTCAGTTGAGACGCGGGAGTGGCGGAATTGGCAGACGCACCAGACTTAGGATCTGGCGCCTTACGGCGTGGGGGTTCAAGTCCCTTCTCCCGCACCAACTTTATTGCACCTTTTGAGGTGCTATTTTTTTTGCCTAAAAATGTTATAATAAATGAGTTAGAACTATTTATTTAAATAATCATGAATACTATATGGTGCAGTATGGATAATACATTAACTAAGCTGCTTTCACAGAACCCATCCTTTGTGGATGGGCTAAACGCATTTCAGCGGAAAGGAAAGTCAGTCATATATGGTCTAAGTGGATCTCAAAAGAGTTTCCTCTTAAACCAAGCTTTTGCTACAGGCCTTACAAAGCCCGTAGTTATCGTAGTCCATGATAAGGACCATAAAGAGATGTGGGAACGAGATTTAGCCTTTTTCTGGCCTAATATCCCAGTCCTATCATTTCCTATAACTGACAATGTGGAGTTTACAACCACTGCTCGTAGCCTTGAAAATCAAGGTGCACAAATGCGTGCTTTAGCATTGCTAGCATGGCAAGAACCTGCCGTAGTTATAGCGAATGCAGAAGAGGTTACACAATATGTAGTATCTCCACAATATTTAACAGGCCAGTCGTTACATTTTTCTTTGAATGATACGATTGAACGCGATACAGCTCTTGAACAGCTTGTTACAATTGGATATGAACGTGTAGACCAGGTGGAACAACGTGGTCATTTTGCCGTGCGTGGGGATATTCTAGATATTTATCCTGTTAATAGTGAACATCCAATACGAATTGAGTTCTTTGGCGATGAAATCGATACATTGCGGTTCTTCTCTGTTGAGAACCAACGTTCCATTGAACAAATTGATTCGTATACGGTGACACCGTTATTCCTTGGTAAAAGTGATGCAGATTGCACCTTATTATCCTATGTGAAAGAAGGGTCTCTCATTTATGATGAGCCCGGTCGTATCCAGGAAGCATTAAAGAAATTCCTCAAGGAAGATCCTACACATCGGAAAAATCATTGCGACTGGAGTGAATTACAACGTACTGTAGAGGCTACAAATCAAGTAGCTTTCACATTTATGCAACAACGCTCTATCGGTTTACCTGGATTTAATCCAATCGGTATTCAAGGTAAAACGATGACGAGCTTTGAACGTCAAATTCCACTCCTAACAGATGAAATTAAGCAATGGCATCGCCTCAATCATCAAGTTGTATTGGTATTAAATAACCAACAACGACGAGAAGGTATTGAACGAGCTCTTGAAGGTGAAGGAATTGCCTTTGTTCATAGTGAGGAATGGATTGCAAAACCTAATACGGTCGTTATTTTGCAAGGTTTATTGACCGATGGTTTTGAATTACCTAATAGCCATCTCGTAGTTGTTGTAGAAGGCAATATTTACGGACAACAAAAACGTAAGCTTCGCAACAAGCCTAAAAAGGGCCAAGAAATCAACTACTTTACGGACTTAATACCAGGTGACTATGTAGTTCATAGCATGCATGGTATTGGTAAGTATATTGGCCTTAAAACGATAGAAACGGAAGGCATTCATCGCGACTATATTGAAATCGCTTATGCGGGAACGGATAAACTGTTCTTACCTGCAAACAATTTAGATCAGTTACAAAAATACATCGGTAATGAAGGTGATGTGCCTCGTATTCATAAGATGGGTGGTCGTGACTGGGCTAAGGTTGTTACAAAGGCAAAAAAATCCATTGATGATTTGGCAGATAAGCTCGTTGAGATTTATGCACAACGAGAAATTACAGAAGGCTTTGCATTTTTGCCAGATCAACCATGGCAGCAAGAGTTTGAAGATGCCTTCCCTTATGAAGAAACGGAAGACCAATTACAGGCTACAGCAGAAATCAAGGCATCCATGGAAAAACCTGTTCCTATGGATCGCTTGCTGGCAGGTGATGTAGGCTTTGGTAAAACCGAAGTGGCTATGCGTGCCATCTTTAAGGCCGTTATGAGTGGCAAACAGGTTGCGGTGCTCGTACCGACTACAGTTCTTGCACAGCAACATTTCCAAACCTTCTGGAATCGTTTTGCTCCATTTGGAGTCAAAGTCGATGTGCTCAATCGTTTCCGCAGTACATCTGAGAAGAAACAAGTTCTAAAAGGTGTAGAGGATGGCTCTATCGATGTTCTCATCGGAACCCATTCACTACTTAATAAAAAAGTAGTCTTTAAAGACTTAGGCATGCTTGTTGTTGATGAAGAACAACGCTTTGGGGTAGCACAAAAGGAAAAATGGAAAGAGTGGGCTAGTAATATTGACGTGCTCACCTTGAGTGCAACCCCAATTCCTCGGACCTTACATATGTCTCTTGTAGGTGTTCGGGAGATGTCTGTTATCAACACGCCACCAGAGGAACGATTGCCGGTTCAGACCTATGTGGTGGAATATGATATGAACATCGTTGCTGATGCCATCAAGCGAGAATTGGCACGGGGCGGACAAGTTTACTTCGTATATAACCGCGTTGCATCAATTAATCATATGGGTGAGTTATTAGAATCAGCATTACCTGGTTTACGCTATGCTATTGCTCATGGTCAGATGACGGGCCGTCAAATTGAAGAAATTATGACGGATTTCTATGAAGGCCATTATGATGTATTATTGTCTACTAGTATCATTGAAACCGGCTTAGATATTCCTAATGCCAATACCATCATCATTTATGATGCGGATCGATTAGGTTTATCTCAGCTATATCAAATGCGTGGACGCGTAGGGCGTTCTCGTAGACGGGCCTATGCATACTTTATGTATCGACCTGAGAAAATGCTTTCAGAGGCTGCAGAAAAGCGCTTGAAAGCTATTGAAGAGTTCACCGAGCTCGGTGCTGGTTTTAAATTGGCGATGCGAGATTTAGAAATCCGTGGTGCTGGTAATCTCTTAGGTTCACAGCAACATGGTAACATCGCCTCTGTCGGCTTTGGTATGTACGTAAGTATGTTAGAAGAAGCCATTGCGAAGGCTCAAAATAAAGAGGTAGAGCGCGAGGTCTCCATTGATCCAGCCATCGATTTAGAGGTAGATGCCTTTATCGACGATGCGTATATCAAAGATAGTGCCCGCAAAATTTCTGTATACCAACGATTGTTACATATTAAATCAAAAGAACAGCTTGATGATATGACAGATGAACTCATTGACCGCTTCGGTACGCCAACAGATCCGGTGGACCGATTATTGCGCATTGCTCAAATTAAAGAGCAAGCACGTTTACTTGGTATTAAAAGTATCGTCCGTAGAGATCAACAGATTACCATTCATTGGCATGACGATTCCAAAATGGCCGACTGGGATATGGGGGCTGTGCGAGAAGACTTATGGAAAAAGATGAAATTTGCAGACTCCAAGCCAGCCATATTGTATGTGAGCCTTAAAGGCATGAAAGGTTCTATTTTGACCATTACGGAAGCGGTGATGAAGGCTCTTAGCCAGAAAACATCGTCTAAGGAGGGCCTATGAATCGATTTTTAAAGGGTGCTATGATTTTAACCTTGGCTGGGATTATCGTTAAGGTTATTGGTGCTTTCAGTAAAGTCCTTATTGCCCGTGTACTCGGTGGTGAAGGGATTGGCCTATATATGATGGCCTATCCGATTTATCAAATTATCGTTAGTATTTCCGCTGCAGGCATTCCTGTGGCCATATCTATTATGATTGCGGAAAAGCTAGCTAATGATGATATGCGTGGCGTACAACAAGTGTTTTCCGTATCTTTAAAAGTGTTAACGCTGTTAGGCCTTGTATTTAGTGTTGCTTTATATGGCAGTGCACAGTGGCTCATAGATTCTCATATTATTACAGATCCTCGTGCATTGCTCGCCATTCAGCTATTATCTCCAGCAATCTTTATCGTTACGATTTTGAGTTGTTTTAGAGGTTACTTCCAAGGCTTCCAATACATGGTTCCTACTGGGACTAGCCAAGTCTTTGAACAAATCTTCCGCGTATCCTCTATGGTGGGCTTAGCCTATTACTTTATTGATAGAGGGTTACACTTAGCGGCTGGTGGTGCAACCTTTGCTACATTCCCTGGCGTATTAGCGGGATTACTCGTATTAATTTACTTTTACTATCGTCAACGTCGTGTACGGGCGCAAATGTTGGCTCAGCAGAATCCGAATGCTGTTGGTGAAAGTAATAGTTCTGTAGTGAAACGACTATTTAGTTTGGCCATACCTGTTTCGATGGCCAATATTATGCTGCCTATGGTATCCCTTATCGATACATTTATCGTGCCAAAGCGTTTGATGGATATTGGGTTTTATCTCAATGAAGCGACCACACAATTTGGTTATCTTACAGGGATGGCTACATCGTTGATTGGGTTGCCCATTATTTTGACTACATCTCTAGCTGCTAGTCTTGTACCAGCCGTATCGGAAGCGCATGCCCAAGGTGATGTACAACGTATTGTGCAGCGCGCTGGAACAGCCATTAAAATTGCAAATATGTTTACTATTCCAGCCTGTATCGGCCTCTGTGTGTTGGCGACACCTATATCTAAACTGATATATGCAACACCTCATGCAGGTCCTGTTATTGCTGTTATTAGCTTGAGCATTATATTCTTAGGTTGGCAACAGATTACAGCAGGCATCTTGCAAGGGTTAGGCAGAACTGTTATTCCTATGATAGCCATTTTTATTGGTTTGTTGGCTAAGACCTTCTTAGACTATGAATTGACAGGTACTATTGAGCTAGGCATTAATGGTGCTGCATGGGCAACGAATTTGAATTTTGCCATTGCGGCATTCATAAACTATATATTTGTTAAAAAATATGTAGGATCTGTACTTAATAAATTAGAGCTATTAAAAATTGTAGTGTCTGCCATGGCTATGGGCGGTGCTACACAAGTAGTGTATGTGACTACTGTAGAGTTATTCGGCAATGGTGGTGCAGTGGCAGCGGCTATTATTGTGGCTGTATTTGTATATGGTTTATCCTTATGGTTAACAAAGGCCGTTGTAAAAGCTGATATGTATCATTTCCCTGTTATAGGCAAGCGCTTACAAGCTCGCCGAGATAAGGAGGAGGCTAAACTATATGAAGAACAATACTGATAAGCCTGTATCGGTACAACCATTAGTAGATGTAGTAAAAGCCTTGCGAGCTCCTAATGGTTGCCCTTGGGATCAAAAACAGACTCATGAATCATTGCGTCGATATTTCATTGAAGAAACTTATGAAGTAGTAGATGCTATCGATAATAAAGATATGGCTAATCTTCGCGAAGAACTAGGTGATGTATTATTACAAGTTGTCTTTCACAGTCAATTAGCTGAAGAAGCTGGTCAGTTTACATTAGAAGATGTAATTAATGATGTGACTCAGAAGATGATTCGCCGTCATCCCCATGTTTTTGACCCTGAAAATAATGAAAAATCATACAGTTGGGACGAATTAAAGGCACAAGAAAAGAAAAATATACAAAAATCTGTATTAGATGGTGTATCTAAAAGTTTACCTGCTTTAGTGGCGGCTTATAAGTTGCAAGAAAAGGCTGCGAAGCTAGGTTTTGACTGGGATGAGCTCGATCCGGTTTGGGCGAAAGTTTCGGAAGAAATGGATGAATTTAAGGAGGCTATTGCCCAAAAAGATAGAGAAAATATGGAAAAAGAAGCGGGAGATGTGCTTTTTTCCTTGATTAATCTATTAAGATGGTATAAAATAAGCGGTGAAAATGCACTAAATCGCACAAACACAAAGTTCCGACAGCGTTTTTTACATGTAGAAGCTTGTGTTAACCAAAGCGATCGCTCATGGGAAGACTTTTCATTAGCTGAGCTGGATGCTTTTTGGGAGGAGGCTAAAGTGCAGGAAAAGTAGCCTAGAGGTTTGCATGCTTCTTAGGTATAGTATTTTTAAGGAGGTTCTGTCATGAACAAAACAGAATTAATCGCAAGTGTTGCACAAAAAACTGAATTAACTAAAAAAGACGCTGAAAAAGCGGTAAAAGCTGTATTTGACACAGTTGCTGAAGAATTAGCTGCTGGCGGTAAAGTACAAGTTATCGGCTTCGGTACATTCGAAGTTCGTGAACGCGCAGCTCGTGAAGGCCGTAACCCACAAAACGGTAAAACTATCACAATCGCAGCTTCCAAATCCCCTGCATTCAAAGCTGGTAAAGGTTTGAAAGAACAAGTTAACGCTGCAAAAGCTAAAAAACGCAAAAAATAATCTTTAATAGATTGGAAAGAGACCTTTCGAGGTCTCTTTTTTTCGTCTA
The DNA here is from genome assembly GCF_019414865.1 of Veillonella sp. Lineage (GTDB taxonomy): Bacteria > Bacillota > Negativicutes > Veillonellales > Veillonellaceae > Veillonella. Next base: position 5,649 of record NZ_DXLG01000046.1, on the reverse strand, counting down.
TTTATGGTATAATGCACAGAGAAAGGGTGTACTATGAATAACGAAAGATCACGGAAGGTTCTCATCGTGTCCGCTTCTATTGGGACAGGACATATGCAGGCCGCCAGAGCCATAGAAGAATATTGGAAAGAGAAGGAGCCACAAGCTTCCATAACGCATGTAGACTTTCTTGATACAGAAACCATGTCTGTAGAGCATTTGATCAAGGGCACATATATCAAGATGATTGACGTATTTCCTATGCTATATGATATGATTTATCGCGTATCAAAAGGGGAAAAACGAGGTACGATTTTGCAAACTGCATTATCATACCTATTGAAAAGCCGTATGCTTAAGTTGGTGCAACAAGAAGAACCAGATGTGATGGTATTTACTCATCCATTCCCATGTGGTGCAGCGTCTATCTTAAAGCGTCAAGGGCATATCGATGTACCTTTAGTGGCTATCATGACGGACTTTAGTAGTCATCAATTTTGGCTATATCCACAAATTGATACATACTATGTAGCTACTGAATCGATGGTAGATGAAATGGTATCGTCTGGTATCGATGCCTCACGTATCCATGTATCAGGGATTCCAGTGCGTCGTGCCTTCTTCCGTGATGCTATTGAAGAATATAGCTTAGAGGAACCCATAAAAGTGCTCGTTATGGGTGGGGGCCTTGGATTGGGTTCTCTAGAAACGGCATTAAAACACTTAGATGAAGTTAATGGCATTGATGAAATTACTGTTGTAGCCGGTCAAAATACGTCTCTTTATGAATCCTTAGTTACCCTTAGTGAATCTATGCGTACTAAGACTATTGTGTATGGATACACTACGAATATTTCGGAGCTTATGAAATCCTCTTCCTTGCTGGTAACAAAGCCTGGTGCATTAACCTGTATGGAGGCTGTTACAATTGGTTTACCTATGGTGTTCTTTAATGCTATTCCAGGGCAAGAAGAGGCTAATGCAGAGCTATTAGAACAACGAGGTTGTGCTCGTTGGGCTCGTGATATTCATAACTTAGAAGATGTTGTGACAGCCCTTCTTATCAATTCACCACGACTTCAACAGATGTCTGAGCACGCTCGTGAATGGCATGTTGATGGTGCAGCGAATATCGTAAATAGCTTAATTGAAATTCTAGATGCTACTAATACGGGTGAACCTGTCGAACTAGTAAAAGTGGAAGAGTCTATTAATTAATCTATTGTAGTAGCTAGTACGAATATAATTAGCTATTGGTAATGCGTGTATTTCTAGATTTGTAATATACAGATATTAGTAGCTTTATATGAAATAAAAAGCGATGACTTTTAGGTCATCGCTTTTGTTTTATTGGTATTGTTCAATATGTTCTTGTCGAATTTTTTGAAGTGTTTCTAAGAATGTATCTGTGCTTTCAGCACTGTCCAACAAGTCTTTTAGTTGGTAGGAATCATCTAGGGTCACACTCCATTGGAAGGCGTCGTTATCGTCGTACACATTGAATACGATTAACGTCTCTAAATCCTCTGGCAAATGACCGTCATCATCGGACACAGTTGCATAGGTGCCATCTTCCAAGAGCTCTGTAAATAATGTGTCATACCCATCGATATCGATAAGTTCAAAGTTGATAGTTTCGTAAAAGTCTAAAACGATATCTGCTGCCATGTGGACCTCCTCATGAATATATACGTTACGTTTATTCTACTGACGGCGCCTGTTACTGTCAATGGTAATGTGTAGTATAATAAATAACAGAATGACATAATAGGAGCATACGATGAACGTTATTAGTTTACAAAATATAGAAAAATCATATGGCACACGACTGCTGTTTAAAGATGTGAATATTACTTTCACCACAGACAAACGGTTAGGTCTTGTAGGGATTAATGGGACGGGTAAGTCTACATTCCTAAAAATTTTGGCAGCCCGAATGGAACCTGATAAGGGTACTATTGAGCGGAATGGTAAGGCGAGTATTCATTATTTGGCTCAAACCCCAGAGTTTGATCCAGAATCAACTTTGCTAGAAGCTGTTCTTGATGGAGACCATCCTCGTTTGCGGATGGTTCAATCCTTTGAACGCATTAGTCGTGAATATCGTGAAATGCAAGAGTCTGGTAGCGAGGATAGTAAAATATCGCGTAACTATATGAATGCGTTAGAACAAATGGATCAACAAGATGGATGGCAAGTAGAGCAAGAGGCTCGTATTATTTTAACTAAATTAGGTTTTCCTGAGATGGATCAAAAAGTGGCTATGTTATCTGGTGGTCAAAAGCGTCGTCTCGCATTAGGACAGGCATTATTATATCCTTGTGACCTATTATTGTTAGACGAACCGACAAACCATTTAGATGAAGATAGCATCGACTGGCTTGAGTCCTACTTAAGTGCTCGCCAAGGGGGCCTATTAATCAGTACTCATGATAGATATTTCCTCGACTCTGTATGTAATGGTATTTTAGAGCTTTCTAATCGTCGTATGTATCAATATGACGGTAATTACGAAGAATTTATTGCCTTGAAGGCTGATCGAGAGGCTCGCGAAGCCGCTACAGAAGAGAAACGCCGTCAGTTCTTGAAACGAGAAATCGAATGGGTACGTCGTGGGGCTTTGGCGAGAACGACGAAACAAAAGGCTCGTTTAGACCGCTATGAAAAACTTAAGAATATGGAGAAAACTAGACGTCCCGATCAAATGGATCCCATTGCTTTAAAAACACGGTTAGGAAAAACCATCTTTGATATTGAACATTTAGAGTTCTACTTTGGTGAGCGCCCTATGATTAAGGACTTTACCTACCATGTAGTGCGTCATGATCGTATTGGTATTGTAGGCCCTAATGGTGTTGGCAAGTCTACCTTTATGAATATTCTTGATGGAACCTATGAACCTACAAACGGTACTATTGGTAAGGGAGAGACCGTTCGCATTGCCCATTTCAAACAAGAACTACCAGAGTTTGATGAAGATATGCGTGTTCTCGATTATATTCGCGAAGATCATTCCTATATGGTTCTGGGCGATGGTTCTACGTTGAGTGCTGGTCAGATTCTTGAACGATTCCTTTTCACACCTGAGCTACATGGTGTGCCGATTCGTAAGCTTTCAGGCGGTGAACGACGTCGCTTATATCTATTGAAATTGCTTATGAGCGCTCCTAATGTTTTATTACTAGATGAACCGACCAATGATCTTGATATTCCTACATTAGAGGTACTAGAGGACTTCCTTGATTCCTTTAGTGGGGTCATTATCACAGTATGCCATGATCGTTACTTCTTAGACCGTGTTGTGGACAAACTCTTTGTTTTTAGTGGTGATGGTCAAATTGAAATTGTTCACGGTTCCTATTCCGATTACAAGGATTCTTTAGATGAAAGTAGTGGTGGAAAGCGCCCATTCTACATGGCTAATACTGATACATCTATTGCTTCTAAAACTGATAAAATTAACAAATCTGAAACTAGTACTGGGTGTGATGGTTCATCATTAAGTACTTCGGTAGATGGTAGTGATAGTAATATGGATACAGTTGGGGAAGATACTTTCAAAGAAACACCGAAGAAGGGTCTCAATAAAGCGGAAGAAGCAGAGTATGCTAACATCATGGATGAATTACCTAAATTAGAGCATTTAGTAAAGGGGCTCGATGTCATGATTAGTCAAGTTGCTACTGATTATGAAAAGATGCAATCCTTGATGGCTGAGCGAGAAGAGACTCAATCCCAAATAGATGCGCTCACAGAACGGTGGATGGAATTAGAAGAACGCCTATAACTCCTTGTATCATGTGATTTTTTAATATCTGTTATGCAAAGGAATTACATGTAAATTTATTGATAAAAATCACAATGTATAGTATAATTTCATCGATTAACGATAACAACGTTACCTAAGTAGGAGGAACTCATGAGTAAGTACCAATTTTTAGATCGTCGTGTACCTATTGAAGACGGCAATATTGCATTAGTTCAAGATTTATCAAAATGTAAAAACTGCTCCTTATGTCGTAAAGCTTGTGCTGTAGACATGGGCGTATTTGATTATTATGATTTAACAACTAATGGGGATCATCCAATTTGTATTCATTGCGGTCAATGTGCATCTATTTGTCCGTTTGATTCCATTAATGAACGCTCTGAAATTGATGAAGTAAAAGCAGCTATTGCTGACCCTAATAAAATCGTCGTTTTCCAAACTGCACCTGCTGTACGTGTAGGCTTAGGTGAAGAGTTCGGTCTTGATGCGGGTACATTCGTAGAAGGTAAAATGGTAGCTGCTCTTCGTAAATTGGGTGGCGACTATATTTTAGATACAAACTTTGGTGCTGACATGACTATCATGGAGGAAGCATCTGAATTGTTGGAACGCGTTATCAATAGTGATGCGGTATTGCCTCAATTCACATCTTGCTGTCCTGCTTGGGTTAAGTTTGCTGAAACATTCTATCCAGAATTCTTGCCAAACTTGTCTACTGCTAAGAGTCCAATTGCTATGCAAGCACCTACACAAAAAACATATTTTGCTGAAAAAATGGGCCTTGATGCAAAACAAATCGTTGCTGTTGCAGTAACACCTTGTACAGCTAAGAAGTTCGAGATCCGTCGTGACGAAATGAACTCCTCTGCTGAATACTGGGATGTACCAGAAATGCGCGATACAGACTACTGTATTACTACACGTGAGCTTGCAAAATGGTTACGTGCAGAAGAAATCAACTTTGATGACCTTGAAGATTCCTCATTCGATCCGTTGATGGGTGAAGCATCTGGTGGTGGTATCATCTTCGGTAATACTGGTGGTGTTATGGAAGCGGCTATGCGTGCGGCTTACAAATTTGCAACTGGTGAAGATGCACCTCAAACATTGATCCCATTTGAAGCAATTCGCGGTATGGATGGTGCTCGTGAAGCAGACGTAGTGATTGGTGATAAAACATTACATGTAGCGGCTGTTCATGGTACAGGTAACTTGCGTAAATTCATCGAACGCATGCGTGCAGAAAACATCCATTATGACTTCATTGAAGTAATGGCTTGCCGTGGTGGCTGTATCGGTGGTGGTGGTCAACCACGCGTTAAATTACCGATGGCTGATAAAGCTCGTGAAGCTCGTATTGCGTCCTTGTATACTCGCGATGCAGAGGTACAAGTGAAAGCAGCTTGTGATAATCCAGATATTCAAAAATTATATGCTGAGTTCTTCGATGGCAAACCTATGAGCCATAAAGCTCATCACATGTTACATACCACATTTGTGAGCCGTGCAGAAGACTTAGGTCCTAATGGTGCTTGTACGCCTGCTACATGCCCAACATCTGTGCCTAATTTGAAAAAGGCAGCAGAAGCGGCTAAAGCAGCAGCGGAAGCTAATAACTAATAGGTAATAATTAACCGTATTTGTAACCGTTAACTGTTGTAATTAGTTGCTATATACTATAAAAGCTCGTATGTGGCTTAAGTTAAAAGGCAGATAGTTGATAATTTATCAGCTATCTGCTTTTTTATTGTCTTTAGACTTGTAGGGGATGTTATGAAGAATCATAGAACTATTCACCTTACGAGTTATTGTGATCTAGAATATTTAGAAAGTACACCTATGATACGTAAATACTATTATAGTTGTTTTCACAGAATGAGATACTATATATGCCATATACG